>NZ_LWFT01000243.1:0-726 GCF_001635105.1 Oleiphilus sp. HI0079 | reverse complement strand
GCCGTCACACCTTTACTCGACAAACTTGTAGACGGTTTTGGTGAGATGTTTCGTCAAATATCGCTAGAACAAGTAGGTACTTCAACCATACAGTCGCGTGCTTTGGCTGGCATGGCAAACCACACACTGATTTTCTGTTTGCCCGGCAGCAATAATGCCTGTAAGACCGCGTGGGATAACATTATTGTCAGTCAAATAGACAGCCGCCATCGCCCATGTAATTTTGTTCCACAACTAAAGAATATCGATATCGAAGCCTGTATAAGTCGCGAATTGGCTGCCGAGCAGCCTAGCGAAAGCTAGCAGTAACCCCAACATAAAGAGCCCTTTGTATGCAACAACTGACACTCACAAGCCCTGACGATTGGCACCTTCACTTTCGCGATGGTGACATGCTTAAGGAGACCGTACCAGCAACCGCGCGATGTTTCGCTCGCGCGATTGTTATGCCAAACCTGGTACCCCCGGTCACGACTGGAGAATTGGTGTCTGCATATCGGCAACGAATCGAGGCCGCGCGACCAGCGGGTTCGGACTTTCAACCCTTAATGACGATTTATCTCACGGATCAGACAAGCCGAGACGATATTATTGCCGCCAAAGCGGCCGGTGCGGTTGCAGCCAAGCTATACCCTGCTGGAGCAACCACAAACTCCGATGCGGCAGTAGCAAGTTTGGAGTCGCTTAACCCTGTTTTTGAAGCGCTCGCCGAAGAAGGTATGTTAT
>NZ_LWFT01000242.1:0-934 GCF_001635105.1 Oleiphilus sp. HI0079 | reverse complement strand
TAACGAGTATGCCAAAAATTGTAGACCATGAAGAAAGGCGCGCGGCGATTGCCCGAGGGGCGGTAGAGGCCATCGCTAAATACGGTATTCACAAGGTGACCATGATCAAGTTTGCCGAAGCTGGGGGCTGTACAGAGGGCATGGTCAATTATTATTTTGATAATAAAGATCATGTACTCCAGGCCGCATTAGAGCAAGTGATCGAATCCACCAAGGAGCGTTTGGAACAAGCGATACAAGCTAACCCGAACGATCTGGAGGGCTTGTTGTTACAAACTTTACCTATCAACGAAACCGTGCAAAAAGAATTCTGTGTCTGGCGAGACTTTTGGCAGCGAGCCAGAGATTCCCGGGCCTTACAAGAGACCCAGGCGCGTTGGATAAAGGATTGGGTGGCAGGAATTTCTGGTTTTATCGAGCAGGCTAAGGCGACAGGTGAATTCAGACAGGATTTAGACGTGCAATTAGAAGCTGAAATGCTCGCCACTTATGTGGGGTCCTGGGGATTTTCCGTCTTAAAAAGACATAATCCTCTACAGCCCCCGTGGCTCCTGGCCTCCAGCGGGGTATTAACTTCCTCCTAGCCCTTAACTTGTCCCTTTCGGTTATTATGCTGAGCTTTTTAGGCATCAGATATGGCATATACCGAAAGGCTCCAGATCCTCATTGACTCAGAAATCAATGATTTGTACAGCCCTCCCAGTTTCACCCTCGAAGAACGTCGATTTTACTTTACTCTGAATGAGATGGAAGCCCGTGTCGCCAACGCTATCCGTAGCCGGGCTCACCGCTGTTTCTTTGTCGCTCTGTTGGGTTACTTCAAGTCCAGGCCTGTGGTTCTGAGTCCGAGTTTTGGCGATGTCGAAGAGGATTTGCGGTTTATCGCCAAAGAACAGTTGCCTGGTCCCGGTATCAGGCGCTTCTCATTGGATCA
>NZ_LWFT01000241.1:0-917 GCF_001635105.1 Oleiphilus sp. HI0079 | reverse complement strand
GTACGGATGTTTGAAGAGCAATCCCTGATCAGCATTACGGTAAAGCGTGTCGAGGGCGGTATTGTTTCTAACTATTTAGCGGATCATCTGGAGCTAGATGGCTTATTGCACATCAGCGAGGCGCAAGGTTCATTCATCATGGACCCAATCATCAACTCTGAAGAAACAGCAATCGAAAATGCCGTTGCTCCAGTATTTGTCGCCGCAGGAAGCGGTATTACACCGATTATGGCGATGATCGAATCCATGGCTCAGAGCTCCACCTTAAACAAGGCAACGCTTATCTATGCTGCGCGTAGTAAGGATGATGTGATTTTTGAGCAGCGTCTGATGGAGTTAAAAGCAGCGTATCCTGATTTTGTCATGATCACACATTTTGCGACTGAAGCGTCGGGCCACCTCAATCAGCAGTGTCTGGTTGACTATTGCCCCGACCTCGCAAACCGAGCTGTATATACCTGCGGAGCTGAAGGCTTCATGTCGACAGTCAGAGCGGCGTCAAAAGCGCTTGGTGTTGATATTGCGGCCATTAAGAGTGAATCCTTTGGTGTGCCAAGGAAACAGGACACGTTGGCGAACCTTGCTCAATTGCGAAGCATGTCAGGGCGTAACGAGGTCAATGTGACGTTGTCGAAAACGCAGCAGACCTTAAACGCTAGCGGTGAGAAAACGCTGTTGGAAATCGCTGAAGAGGCTGGACTAAAACCGAAATTTGGTTGCCGTATGGGTGTTTGTCACGAGTGCAAGTGTACGAAGTCGTCTGGTCAGGTCGTCAACGCACTGACAGGAGAGCTTGTTTCAGAAGAGCAGACCCAGATCCAAGCCTGTATTTCCATTCCTGTGGGTGATGTCGCCATTGAAAACTGGTAAGCGGCGCGGGCTTGACCGCTGACGAAAAATTGAGAAAACGACCATGC
>NZ_LWFT01000240.1:0-798 GCF_001635105.1 Oleiphilus sp. HI0079 | reverse complement strand
CTCAGATAGACGGCCGCGATTACACCGAATGGTGTCACGATGATCGACATAATGATCACCATTAATACCGTGCCGAAAATAGCCGGGAAGATACCACCTTCGGTGTTCGCTTCGCGTGGTTCGTCGCTTACAAACTCGTAGAGTTTAGCAACATAAAACCCCAGCTTATCCCCTAGACTCATGGCGTTAGGCTGGTAGGCATTGACCACTTTTGCAAGATCAACGGTGATTTGTGTGCCATCCATGCTTTGCACGCGTACTTTGTCGCGGTTGATCTGGGTGTAGAGATCGATCAATTGATCCTGCAATCCAGCATATTGTGCATCAAGTACTGCACGTTCTTCGGCTATCTCTGCTTGTGCTTGTGCCGTTAGACGGTTTTCAAGCTCAAGTTTGCGTTGTTTGAGACGCAGTCGTTCCATGCCCGCATTGATTGACCCAATCTCACCTTTTTCGATCTCGTGAATCTGGGAGTAGATCTCCAATGCACGCTCAAGTCGTGTTTCAAACTCCGGCCATGCGGCGTCGTTCTCAGCCACCACGTTATCGGCCTCAATGACTTGCTTGAGGTAACCATAGAAATTACCCCACTCACGTCGCTCCATAACGATAATGTCTTCAGGGTAGGTTTTATCCGAAATGTTTCGGTCGAGGATCCAGCGAAAGTCCGCTCCGGTAATATCCCTGTTACCCAGCTTGATGAGATTGCGATCAAGATGTTCAAGACCCTCTGGGATGCTGTATCCCGCATCACGAAGTTGAATTGCCGAGACTTCCACTGTTTCGACCATCTCACCA
>NZ_LWFT01000239.1:0-496 GCF_001635105.1 Oleiphilus sp. HI0079 | reverse complement strand
AGCAAAGTAATTTGGCGCATACGGTCGTGCGCTTTAGCGGCATATATGGTGCTGAGAGGCTAAGAATGGTTCGTCAGGTATTGGCAAGAGAGCCTGTGCTGAGCGGCAGTGAGCGTTTGAGTAATCGTATTCACGAAGATGATGCGGTTGGTTTTCTGGTCTTCTTAATTCAAAAAGTGCTCGCGAGGCAGGATGTCGAAGCTCTGTACATTGCTAGTGACTCAGCGCCGGTGGATTTAAACGAGGTTTATCGATTCATAGCGCGTCAACTGGGTATCGATGCAACCTTCATAGAGGCGGGAGCCGAACCCGTTCGAAGAACCGGTAATAAACGCCTATCGAACAAGCGTATGTTGAATACAGGCTATGGCCTTCAATATCCTGATTATCGCCAAGGTTATGCAGAGATGTGCGCGCGAATTAGCGGTTAAAGGAATTCAGTCGGCTCAGAAAGGAGGGCGCGCTGTTGTCAGCGCGCCGAAAAAACGAACAGATT
>NZ_LWFT01000238.1:0-603 GCF_001635105.1 Oleiphilus sp. HI0079 | reverse complement strand
ACCCAGACACAGGAAAAGACTTAACGGCGCTAAATATTCCGCATTGGAACGAATTGCTCAGCCTTTCTGCACGCTGTTATGAAATGACAGGCCTGGGTTACCTAGGCGTAGATCTCGTCTTGGACGAAAAACTGGGGCCACTTCTAATGGAATTAAACGCTCGGCCCGGCTTAGCTATTCAGTTAGCCAATGGCCAAGGCCTCCTGCCAAGAATCAAAACGATTGACGCAACAGCAAAACAGAAACATCGATCACCGAATCAACGTGTGCTGTATAGTCAAGCGCTCTTTGGCGCGTAAACCAAGCGCCACGAACACAACTACTGATCCATTGGGCTCACCACGCCACGCTCCTGAATACCCACAACATGCGTATAGATCTGCGTCGTTGCGATATTGCTATGCCCTAGCATCTCTTGAATAGCGCGAATATCCGTTCCGTTTCGCAACAGATTGGTCGCAAAACTATGCCGAAAAGTATGGCAACCGGCCTTTTTATAGATATGTGCTGCACGAATGGCTTTGGCAACAGCACGCTGGATTTGCTGTTCACCTATGTGGTGTCGACGTTCAATGCTCGATCGAGGATCGATGGATAAATGTT
>NZ_LWFT01000237.1:0-804 GCF_001635105.1 Oleiphilus sp. HI0079 | reverse complement strand
TTGTCCGTTCTTTACGGCAACACCGATGGTTGATAACCCGCATTTAAACCCAAACAATGATGATAAAGAGCTCAATAAAACCCTAGCTCGCGGTTGCCCTCTGAAGCGTATTGCGCGGGTAGAAGAGATCGTCAATGTCATGGTGATGATGCTATCGCCAGCGAACACGTATATGAACGGTATTGCTGTTCCCGTGGATGGCGGTATGTCGGCGATGTGAATTGGGTGAAATAGCGACAGCGATTGCTTAAGCTGTGATGAAAGCGTGTTCAAATTGCGCACTGATGTGCATGTGAACTCTGCTTTCTCTCAAACGTTCGCTTTGCCTGAGCCGCCCTCGCGACGCTATATAGAATTAAGGCATCAGAGTACTTTTACTCTGCCTCTTTGTTGATAAAGAATAATTGGAGAAAAGCATAATGTCAGATTCACGCGAGTACGACGTGATTATATGGGGTGCTAGTAGCTTTACTGGTCGCTTAGTGGCTGAGTTTTACCTGAACACCTATGGCCTTGATGGCGAACTTAAGTGGGCAATGGCAGGGCGCAACCAAGCAAAGCTTGAAGAGGTTCGCGCAGAGCTGGGTAATACGGATGTGCCTATTTTAATTGGTAACAGCCATGACGCTGCGAGTCTAAAAGAGCTTGTTAGCAAAACGAAAGTTATTTGTACGACCGTTGGGCCTTATGCGCTTTATGGCAGTGAACTGGTTGCAGCTTGTGTTGAAGCCGGTACAGACTATTGTGATCTCGCTGGTGAGACGCAATGGATTCGCCGTATGATCGATCAGCACCATGAGCGTG
>NZ_LWFT01000236.1:0-411 GCF_001635105.1 Oleiphilus sp. HI0079 | reverse complement strand
GAAGGCCTTGGCCACCATGTTCAACAGGCGTTGCTAAACCGCTCCAGCCTCCTTGTTGATAGGTCTGATAGGCTTCTTTAAAACCAGCGGGAGTAGTGACCGCTTTCGTTTCCGGATCATATTGACACCCTTCCCTATCGCCAGACGCGTTAATGGGCTGAAGGACATTCTCTGATAACTTTGCTGCTTCCTCTAGTACAGCACGCTGCATGTCTTCGGTCGCATCTTCAAACTGTTCAATGTTGGCTATGTTGCCAGCTTTCAAAATCTCATAGAGAACAAAGTACATGTCCTCTAAAGGAGCTTTGTAATGATTCACAATTCACCTCTATTCGTTGTTGTGTACTGCTATTACGCAAGGTTTACGAAATTAGGTCAGTGGAATTGCCAATTTCAGTAAATAGCTCAATT
>NZ_LWFT01000235.1:0-568 GCF_001635105.1 Oleiphilus sp. HI0079 | reverse complement strand
GGTGCTGTCGATGTGATCATTGTTGACTCCGTAGCGGCGCTAACGCCTCGTGCCGAGATTGAGGGTGATATGGGTGATAGTCACATGGGTCTGCAGGCTCGCTTGATGTCACAAGCCTTGCGAAAGATCACAGGCAATATTAAGAATGCCAATTGCCTATGTATCTTTATTAACCAGATTCGAATGAAGATCGGTGTGATGTTTGGCAATCCAGAAACGACGACGGGTGGTAATGCGCTTAAGTTCTATGCATCTGTTCGATTGGATATCCGCCGCACGGGTTCTGTTAAAGTTGGCGATGAGATTGTTGGCAACGAAACGCGCGTAAAAGTGGTGAAAAACAAAGTATCACCACCGTTTAAGCAAGCCGAATTCCAGATCATGTACGGTAAAGGTATTTATCATATGGGTGAAGTGATAGACCTTGGTGTGAAAGAAGGCTTGGTTGATAAAGCAGGCGCTTGGTACGCATACAATGGTGACAAGATTGGTCAAGGTAAGGCAAACGCGGCTAAGTTTCTTGAGGAGAACCCTGAAATTGCTAATGAGATTGAGCAAAAAATTCGAG
>NZ_LWFT01000234.1:0-773 GCF_001635105.1 Oleiphilus sp. HI0079 | reverse complement strand
TTAGTACCTATCCGATTATTGTCCCTTGACTGGCAGCTCGACGAACGCTTCGGATGAAGAGCCCCGCTGTTAAGCGAAAGCCAATCCGTTTTACGTCTCTGCGACGCTTAAAAACAAGCAAAAGCGTCACGCCCGCTTAAACCATTGAATCAATTAGAATTTTTGATTTAAAAAAACGTACGCTGAATTGGGATATACGTCGCGAGACGCACTTCCAAAACGACACTTTTCAACTTAGGATAAGAAGCTCAANGAAGGTTGGACCTACCAAGTAAGTAAGGAACAACAATCAAAAAAATATACCGTCGTAAGACGTGCGTCGCGAGACGTATATTCAAATGTTAGTTTTGAACAATAAATAAGGAAACCGAAACAAATGAAAAGAAACTTCGTTATCAATACAGTCTTTGCAATGATTTTTTCTAGCGTTGCTTACGCAGAAAATGACAATCAAAGCCTTCTAAATTCATTCCATAAGTATGGTATTACCAAATGCGACTCATTCATTCTTGAAAATAGTGGTCTAAAATCCAACTGGACTTACTACATAAACAAGCATGCCGGTGGTATTGATGGTCCGGCGACTGAAGTAACAGTAACTCAAATTTTTGGGGCTGCTGGCGATACTGTTAAAACGACAGACACTTATATTCAAACTTCTAAGAAGTGCTTTCTGAGTAATACATGGACCCTAACATTTAAAGGCCCATGCTCGTCAAACGTTGATGGAAATGCTTGGTACGTTAGCGATCCCATGCCATCAAAAGATTATA
>NZ_LWFT01000233.1:0-15356 GCF_001635105.1 Oleiphilus sp. HI0079 | reverse complement strand
GGGAGCTTGTTCGGCTACATCGGGTGCATCTGGCGTGTTATCTCGATCTACGTTTGCGGATAATTCGTCTTCTGGTATGTCGGCTGCTTCTATCTCGCGATCGCTTTCAGCGTGGCTGTTAATCAGATAGGCAAGAGCATCAAAGACTTCCATGCAAGCGCCGCAACGAACTTTGCCGCTAGCAGCAGAAAGCTGGCTTTCGGTTACTTCAAAAGTAGATTTGCAATGCGGGCAGCGCGTGTATTGCTCAGCGTTCATGCGCAAACGGATCCTTGTACGTCGACAATAAAAACTCTTTATTATCTGCAGTGTAGCGCGTTTTTGGGAGTCTGCGTACTCACCTTTATGGTTATTCGGAGTGCTTTTTTCCTGTTAATCTCGACCAGTCTTCTTGGAATTCTGGGGTGTTCATTTCGAAGCACTGCTGATAATGGACGTTTAGATCTTGCGCCTGTTCTTTGAGGATGCCTGACAGAGCAATTTGTGCTGAGCTCTTGCAGAGTGAGCTAAGGTGGTCGCGCAAGGAGTAGAGCGGCTGCGCTAAGATGTTTGCGATTAATATGTCGGCTTTGAGCTCTGGGCAATCTTCTGGCAAATAACATTCGATTGCTTCTTTGTTTAGATGGTTGCGTTTTGCGTTATCTTGGGTGGCTGTTAACGCTTGAGGGTCAATGTCGATCGCGATAACCCGCTCTGCACCGAGTAATAGTGCTGCAATTCCAAGGATGCCTGAGCCGCAACCAAAGTCGACCACGGTTTTTCCCTTTAAAGTCTGTTTATCTAACCATTCAAGGCATAAAAAGGTCGTAGGGTGCGTGCCCGTTCCAAACGCAAGTCCAGGATCTAATAGCAGATTGACTGCGTCTGGGTTTGGTGGCTCGCACCAACTGGGGCATATCCAAAGCCGTTCACCACAGGAGATTGGCTTGAAGTTCTCGATCCATTTGCGCGTCCAATCCTCGTTCTCGAGTATGTCGACTTGGATGGATGGAAAGCGGTCGTTAGGCGCATAAACCTTAAATACATCTTCGGCAACTTGCTGAATGCGTTGTGTGTCAGAGTCTTGTTCAAACAACGCTGTCAGTGTTGTCTTGTCCCAGACAGGCATTGTTCCGAGGTCAGGTTCGAGGATGGGTTGGTCAGCGCCATCCTGCATCGTTACGGCGACCGCTCCAGCAGCAAGAAGCCCTTCTTCAAGGGCTTCAATGTGTTCCGGTTTAATCTCAGCCTTCAGTTGTATCCAGTTCATACAAATCTCGATTCTTTAAGATTTTAGGAGCTTTTCTAGGTAGTGGATGTTGAAATCAACATTAACGAAGCCTGGGTCATTCGCTAGAATACGGTGAAGAGGGGCGTTGGTTTTTATGCCATCAATCACGAGCTCGTTTAAAGCATTTCTTACTCGGTTCAATGCACTGTTGCGGTCTTCGCTATGGCAGATGATTTTTGCAATCAGCGAGTCGTAGTAGGGGGGGATCGAGTAACCGCTATATAAATGCGAATCTACACGGACACCCATTCCTCCCGGAGCATGAAAGACATTGACTTTGCCAGGACAGGGTATGAACGTTTCGGGATCTTCTGCATTGATGCGGCATTCAAACGCGTGACCTTTGAAGCTGATATCGCTTTGTTGAAGATCTAGTTTCTTGCCGCTGGCGATTTTCATCTGTTCCTTTACGAGATTCACGCCGGTAATCATTTCTGTTACCGGATGCTCTACCTGAATACGAGTGTTCATTTCGATAAAATAGTATTCGCCGTCTTGATAAAGAAATTCGAACGTCCCGGCTCCGCGGTAGTTGATATCAATGCAGGCTTTTACGCAGGCCTCAAAGACTTTTTGCCGTGCAGCCTCGTTGATGTTTGGGGCCGGTGCTTCTTCAATGACTTTTTGATGTCTGCGTTGAAGGGAGCAGTCTCTGTCTCCTAAGTGGATTGCGTTGCCTTGCCCGTCAGCCAAGACTTGTACTTCGACATGCCGAGGACGGTCTAGAAACTTTTCTAGATAGACAGTGTCGTCGCCAAAGGCATTTCTCGCTTCTTGTTTGGTAAGATCTATTGCGGATAGCAACGCGCTTTCAGAATGAACGACGCGCATCCCACGCCCACCGCCCCCTGCGGCCGCTTTGATCATTACTGGGTAGCCAATTTTTTGAGCAATCGCTTTTGATCTGTCAGGGTTGTTGGTAAGAGGGCCGTTGGAGCCCGGTACCGTAGGCACTCCCGCTTCGTTCATTGCCTGGATGGCCGATACTTTATTGCCCATAAGGCGAATAACATCAGGGCTTGGACCGATAAATGTAAAGCCGCTGCGCTCCACTCGTTCAGCGAAATCTGCGTTCTCAGCTAAAAAACCATACCCCGGGTGAATAGCATCAGCATTGGTCACTTCTGCTGCGCTGATAATCGCTGGGATATTCAGGTAGCTCTCTGTGGGCTGATTGCCGCCAATGCAAACTGATTCGTCGGCGAGACGAACATGCATGAGATCCCGATCAATTTTGGAGTGCACGGCGACGCTGGGGATTCCCATTTCTTTACACGCACGAAGAATTCGCAGCGCGATTTCTCCGCGGTTCGCAATAAGTACTTTTCTAAGCATGATTGAGGGCTGGCCTATTACGAAATGCTAAATAGCGGTTGATCGAACTCGACAGGTGCTCCGTTTTCGATCAGGATCTCTGAAATCGTGCCACTCCGATCTGCTTCGATTTGGTTCATCATTTTCATGGCTTCAACGATACAGAGCACATCACCCACATTTACTTCCTGACCCACTTGAACAAACGGTTGCGCTTCTGGTGAGGGGGAGCGATAGAACGTGCCGACCATTGGAGAGTTGATCGTAGGAAGTGCTTGTTCTGTTGTTTGATCCGGTTCCGTCGTGGTTGGAGGTGCCGCCTGTATGACAGGATTTGGAGTCGGTGCAGCGGCGTGTGCGGTTGCTTGACTTGAGCGGCGAGAAATCTTAATCGATTCTTCTCCCTCGGTGATTTCGAGAAGCTCTACATCTGAGTCTTCAATTAGTTCAATTAGTTTTTTTATCTTGCGGATATCCATAGTTTTCTCTCTCAGGCCACTTACGATTGCGCAGTTCGGAGGGCGGATAGGACTGCTGCGTCATATCCGTGAGTTCCGAGGCCGCAGATGACGGCAACCGCTTTGTCAGAAAAATAAGATTTATGTCGAAACTCTTCGCGAGCATGTACATTTGAAATGTGCACTTCATAGAAAGGAAGATCTGTTGCCAAAAGCGCATCTCTCAATGCAATGCTGGTGTGCGTAAATGCTCCAGGGTTAATAATAATGGCGCATACGTCACTCTCTCTTGCTCCATGTGCATGTTCAATGAGTTCGTGCTCAGCGTTACTTTGAAAATGCTTGATTGAAAACGTCGTGCCTTCTGTATGCGTCTCGAGGCGGGTTACGATGTCTTGAAGGGTCTCTGAACCATAAATGTGCGGCTCACGTTTGCCTAGTAAGTTAAGGTTCGGACCGTTTAAAACGAGTATGGAGGGCATTAGGCACTCTTTGCTGACGAATTTTCATTTGACGCCAAGTTTAGTGCTGGTTTCCTTGATACGCAATCGTTAATGCAAGATAGCTGCAGTTTTGCTTATTTTAGGGGCTAAATCCCTCCATTTAGATGGAAGTTGTCTTGTTGTGTTTCAGCAATTTGTTTATTTCTCTCACCAATATTGCCGGTTTGGCTGGCTTGATGAGGAAGGGTGAGTTACTAAGACTTTTCGCCTCATCAACGATGGCCGGATCTTCTTCGGCAGACATGAAAATAATGGGTAAGTTTTTCCACTTTGGATGTTGCTTGAGGAGTTTGGCGACTTCAATTCCATTGCAGTCTTGAAGGTACATATCGAGGAGTAGTAGGTCGGGCTCGTTGAGCTCGAGGCTCGGCAATAAGTTTGATGGCTGGTTGATCGTAATGCAGTCAAATTGGTTCGCCGTTAAGGCGTTCTCTGCATACTTTAGTTGTGACATGGAGTCATCAATTACTGCAATAAGCGGTTTGCTGATGAGGTTAGTGTTGAAGGCTTGATTGATGGCTCTTGTCAGGTTTCTTGAGTTGAGCGTCCCGACTAGCAACGCCTGTGCTTTGCTTCGGACAGCAAGTAACCTTGATTCAAACTCAGGTTCTTCTGAGCTGTAGAAGATGATTGTTACGTCGGTATTTTGCTTTGTCAGCTTTGCAGCAAGTTCGAAGCCAAAGCGCCGCTTTTGATAATCGATGCCAATGACAAAGCATGTTCCGGGGGAAATCTGGCTTTGAATGTCATTGATGTATTTTACCGGGATGGAGTCGATCGCTTCGGGAAGGCTTAGTTCGGCCTTTTTCTCATTGGTGGCAATACATATTTTGGTGATCGGGATGTCGGGTTGTTGCTGATCCAAAAGAGGCTCTGTCGCGAGCTGCCGTTGGATCAGCATCATGGCTTCGGTCATGCCTTTCAGTGCTTTATGTGAAGGTTTGTCTTCAAGGCTTCCAAGTTTGAGAAGGGAGCTTATTTTTCGCGCGCTATCAATGAAAGGTCTGTTCGGTAGTTTTTGAGATAGCTTTGCGAGCTTTTCAGATGTGTCGATGAGTTGGCGCACCTGTTCGCTATCTCTCCAGCCGTTCTCAGCACATGTTTTATAGATCTCCACGGCTGCTTCGGCCTGAGTCGTTACTCTGCGTGTAATGTAGTTGCTCAGCTGCTCTTTTAGCGCTGGTTCGGCCATGTTATTGATTACCACTGCGTCTAACGTTGAACAATTGTCTTGCTAGGCTTCTAAAATTTGTTAGTCTCTACCCATCATTATTGCGCACAATTCATATCTGTCTAATTGTTAAAGCGAAATTGCGAACTTGCGCTCGTGTCCGCGTCAATGGATGAACATGCATAAAACAATTAAAAAACGCTCTTTAAAGCAGCTTGTTCTGGTCTCCGTGGGTGCGCTGGTGCTTTTTTTGGTGGGGCTGAGTGCTTCTCTCAACTTTGCGAATACGCGCATTTACATTGATCAGCAGTTGGCCCGCTATTCCATGGATGCTGCGACGTTTCTTGGTTTGGCTCTTTCGAGCCAAAAAGATGATGAGTCTAATGTTGCCAAGGAGAGAATGATTGATTCAATTTTTGATAGCGGTGACTACGCATCGATTGAGTTTCGTGCCCCAGATGGGCGTGTTGTCGTGCAGAGAGCCTTATCGTCTGAAGACAGTGGCGTGCCTCGTTGGTTTTTAAGTCGCATCAAATTGTCGGATTTTGTAGGTCACGCCAAGGTTATGTCTGGATGGACCCAGCTGGGATCAGTTCATGTTCAGGCGAACCCGGCGCTGGCAGAGAAAGAGCTTTGGTCGCTTTTTAAATCTCAGTTTGTCTTATTTCTTAGTGTTCTTTCGATCGGATTGTCGATTTTATATCTTCTCCTTCGCAAATTGCTTTCCCCGCTTTCGCAGCTCGAGTTTCAGGCTCATCGTATTGCAAGTCGTGCTTTTGATCAGTTAATTGACCCTCCGGCAACGAGAGAGCTTGATGCTGTGGTCCGCTCGATGAACGAGATGTCTGTTAAATTGAAGCGAGTGTTTGACGAGCAGTTGGACGATATCGAGCGACTTCGTGATCAATCGAGAAAGGATGCGTTGACCGGTCTGTTTAATCGAGAGGGCTTCGACTCGAGATTGAAGTCCGATCTTACGGATCGATCTGTCTCCGGCGTAGGTGTACTCGTGTTGGTCATGGTGAACGATTTTGGGCAGATCAATATTGATCATGGTAGGCAAAAGGCGGATGATTTTTTGCTTTCGGTTGCGGAATTACTGCGCAACATCGCTGTCGAATATAGGGGCGCTTATATTTCGAGAAGAACGGGAGCCCAGTTTAGTATTTTCTTGCCTGGTGTTAGCGTGGACGACGCGGAGAATTTGGCTCAACGAGTGCTTTCTAAACTCTTAGGCTTGACGATTCTTCGCCAAGCCTTGCGAGATGACTGGGTCAACATAGGGCTGGCTTCAGTTAACGAAGCCGAGACTGTAGCGAGCCTGTTTTCAAAAACAGATCTTGCGCTCAGGCAGTCGCAGGAGAAGGGTGTTTCTGGCTGGAGGCGTTACGTCTCAGAGGGAAGTGAGGGCTTCTCTGAGGAGGTGCGTCAAGCAAACCACTGGCAGAAAATCTTGCAAGAAGTGCTGGCCAGCAATCAGATTACTTTTTATGAGCAGTCGGTCAGATCGCTTATCGACCATAGCTTGAGCCACAAGCAGGTGCTCTCTCGAATCGAGGTTGATGGTCAGCTGGTTGTGGCAGCAACATTTCTGCCGATGGCTAAACGGTTTGGCTTGATGGTTCTGTTTGACCAGCTGGTTGTTGAGTTAGTGCTAAGTGCGTTGGCCTCGAGTGACAGTCAAGAGCATTACAATATCACTCTTTCGGAAGCGGCTATTGCCGACGAAGTGTTTATGCAGTGGCTCACCCAGCAACTGGAAAAACACAGAACGGTTCTAACGCGAGTCACTTTTGAAGTGCCGGAGCACGCACTTGGTTTTGGTGAAGGTGTCTTGCTCAAACTTTGTGATTTGGGGCGCAAATGGGGGTTTGGTTTGTGCATTGATCGCTTTGGGGTCTCTTCGATTCCGTTTAGCTATCTCCAGAGAGTGAAAGTGACGGCGTTGAAGATTGATCCAAGCTTTATTCGTAATATCCACTTAAATCAGGAGAACCAGTTCTTCTTGAGAGCGGCAGTTCAAATAGCGCATAGTCAGAATATTCAAGTCGTCGCGATTGGTGTAGAAACCGAAGATGAGCTCGCAATGATACGAGAGATAGGCGTTGATGCTGCGACAGGATATATTGTTCAAAGACCTACTTTAGCTCAGTTCTAAGATGAGGAATCGATTTTGTCACGTTTTACCGAAATGATTTCAGGTGTTGGGGGAGGTTTAGGCCGGCCACTTTCTATCGTTATTTCTATATATCTGGTTTTGGTGCTTGTTTTAACGTTTTGGTGGAGTAGTGAGCCCGACTTGTTGCCGCTTGAAAAGATTGTTCAGGGCCAAGCGGGCTTGGCGTTAGATTCTGCACCAGTAGGGGTTGCGACAACATCCAGTTTAGTGGAAGTGGCTGAAACATTGCTCAACAAGCCTGGAGGATATATTTCGAACGATATTTTTCCGCCAGGTGTCTGGATGGACAATATGCCGAGCTGGGAGTTTGGCGTGCTGGTTCAGATTCGTGATCTGGCGAGAGTGATGCGAAAAGAAATTAGTCGCTCTCAAAGTCAGTCGCAAGAAGACGTCAGCTTAAAGCTGGCAGAGCCTCAGTTTCACTTTGACAACGACAGTTGGGCTCTCCCTGCTTCTGAGTCAGAGTACCAGAGTGGAATTGATTCGGTGAAAGATTATCTTTCCCGGTTAGCTGACTCCTCTGCCCCTGACGCGCAGTTCTATGCGCGAGCAGATAACTTGAGTGCTTGGTTGTCAGAGGTTGAAAACCGTTTGGGAGGGCTTTCTAGGCGTTTAAGTGAAAGTGTTGGTCGTCCGTCTTTGGATATGGGTTTGGCCGGAGATGGGAGTGCTGAACAGAGTACGGCGAGTGCCGGTTTTAAGGAAAGTAAAACGCCTTGGATGCAGATCGACAATGTATTTTACGAAGCGCGGGGCACGGCATGGGCATTGATTATTATGTTGCGTGCTATGGAGCATGATTTCGCAAAGGTGTTGAGTGACAAAAACGCATTGGTAAGCTTGCGGCAGATTCGTTTGGAGCTCGAGGCGACGCAGGAGCAAATTTGGAGTCCGATGGTGTTGAATGGTTCCGGTTTCGGCGTGCTTGCTAATCACTCGTTGACGATGTCTTCGTATGTGTCTCGTGCAAGTGCGGCGATTATTGATTTGCGGAACCTCCTTCAGCAAGGTTAAAGATGGTCTTTGCTCGGGGCGGTCGCAATAAACGGCCGCTTCTGCCTAATTTGTGAACGACTGTGAAGAATGGTTTCAGTTCACATGTTTAAATTCTCCTCTCTTTATAATGGCTCTTCTTGATAAATCAGGACGCTGATTCCGTTTATGTTGCATGTATATTGGGCTTTTAGCTGTCTTCGTAATGTTTCTATTGCGCTAGCGATCTCGATCGTTTGGTCCGCTCCTTTGAGCGCCGAACTCGCCGCTTTGACCGATGATGACTTGTCGGAAGTTGATGGTGCGGGGATCGGTTTTGTGATGGAGGATTTTGCTTTTAGTCATGGGCACGATCCATCTGAGGGGAAAGTTTTCAGAATTTCAGGTGTGACAGATTCTGATGGTAACCCGGTCACGATCAATGTAAATCAAATGTACATCGCCCGTTCCGGCAGTGACTATGGTGCGGTGCTTGATGGCGTGAATCTTGGTCGCCTTGATAACCCCTACGAAATCGATTTACTTAATGGCGATGATATTGGTTTGTCAGGGAAGGGGGTTCTTGAAATCGCGGCTCCCCGAATGGTGGATGTTGCTCAGGGATATGATTGTCTTGATCCTGCGGCCCTCCAGGGTTCCGGCACTTGCTCTAGCCGCCCTGCTGACGCGGGGTTTTTAGCTGGTGAGCGCCCTGACTTAGGTGTGGAGCTGGAGATTAATGATCTTGGGCAAGCGCAAACACACTTTAATGTCCATGCTGCAAGCGCAGTTTTTGACGGCTCTTATATTCGATTGTGGGGAGAAGATACCCGCATGGCTGCGGAGTTTCGACTGAATTTTTATACTCCGGCTCTCGAAGTGTCAACGTGTGCCGTTTCAGATTCAGCTTGCACCTCTAAAATGACCATGAGCGACTTTAAGCTTGAGCTTGCTTTGGGGAATACATTTCAGCCTTTGTATATCGGTGCTGATAACCTAACGGGCGGGTTGACCTTCCAGATAGATCAAATGACGACGGACTATCTTGCTAACATTGATACCGCTGGCCAGTCGGATGGTTCGGCGCAAGGAGATATCGCGTACGCCTTTTATGATGACTATTATAGTAATCCGGACTACCGATCTAATATCTCTGTCGATAATATTGATATCGGTGGCACGAGCCTTGGCTCAGCTAAAGTGGAGGGAATACTGATTCAGTATCTTGATGTGCGTTTTAGGGATCTAGAGCCATGATTCGAGTTGGTTTGGCTTTGATGCTGTTTTTTACATCGGTGACCAGCGTGCTTGCTGAGTTGCAATCGATTGAGGACGAGTCTCTTTCTGAGGTGACTGGGCAGAGCGGTGTGTATCTCTCAGGAGATATCTCCATTAATGAGACTGGAGGCCCTTTGGCCGATAGCTATTTTGGATTGTGTACAGATGCAAGTAAGGTGTGTGGGGCTCGTATCGCTTTGCAGACCGAACAGAATGGCGGTTGGTTTGTGATCGACAACCTTCGTGGCGGGATTGCCTTTGAGGGGCTTACCATGCAGATCCGAGAAATTAACTCAGGCTTTGGTGGTGATGGTGCTCTCTTCAATAGGGATGTTTTAGAAATCGGCTTGCCTGAGACAATTCGCTTTGATGATTTTCAGTTTACCTTGGCGGGTAGTTCGACCGAACGGCCAACTGAGGCTGGCTTTGAACAGGTGGATTTGTTCGGCGTTGAGATGAGTGGCGAAGCCGTATTGAAAGGTAATCTGCTTGTTTTTCCAACGGATTGAGTTGATGAGATTTTTCAGACTACACAGCGTGACTAAAGTATTCGGCTTGCCTTTGATGGTTTTAGCGGGCAGCGCTGTGGGTGAGATGCAGGCTCTGGAGGATGATTTTTTGTCCGGAGTGAGTGGTCAGTCTGGTATTACATTGAGCCTTGAAGATAACACGCGTGTCGCCGAAATTGCCTATTTTGATGATGATTCTGGCATCGCTTTTCAGGGTTTTCGTTTGGGGGGGGCTGCAGGCCCGGATGATACATTCAAGGCTCGTATCTTAGTTGATATTCTCGAAGATGGTCGATTGTCCCTCGACTACACTACAGATTCTCTTGTTGTTAATAACGATGCGACAGTTTCGACGGTTGGTAATCAAGCGCGCATAGAGGTAGAAGAAATTCGTTTTATCGACAACCCTGGCGATACCTTGACTGCCGCGATTGCTGGTGCACCAAGTATTGGCGGTTTGTTTTTGGATTTTGAGATCGATGGTTTGACGCTTATTGGAGCGAATGCAAACGCCTATGTCTTCGATGTTGCTTTTAATCTTACGAATGGTCGGTTGGGTTACAGGACGAACGGAAACGAATTCTTTTTGGATAACTTCTCTCTCGACTATTCAGCCCCTGGAACGACTTTAGACTTCAACGGAGCGACTGGAGAAATAGAGTATGTCGCGCCCAGCGTGGATGCAGAGTTAAAAGTAGATGCGGTACGCTTAAGTACCAATCCGAATAACCATGGTGTTACCGCCGATGTGGATAGTGGAATTATTCTTCCGAGTTATGGCAGTCTCTGGACCAAGCTGTCCCTTAGCAAGGCGATTCAGATAGCGGCTGGAGGGCGAGATGGTGTTGAAGGCTTCAATATAGATATGCAGACTACGATCAGTAGTTGGGATCTTGCATGGGGTGATGATAGCAACTGGTCTGATTTGGGCTATTGGTTTGGCGCGCTAGGTGGCGAGGGCACGATTGCATTGTCGAACTTAACGATTGATGTGTTAAATCAGGATCCTGACGCGTTAATCGACCCAGCCCGAGATTATGGTAGCGGTTTGGCGTTGGGGTTCGATACTTTACAAGCGGGATTGTTCTTTGATGCGATTGTTCTTGGCGAGACGAAAGACAACATTGATGCATATAAGGCAAATGCTTCGGCTCCAATTAAATCCTTGGGAGGTTTAGGCGTTAATTTGTTGCTAGCAGATGGTGTGTATGATGCGACGGCGCGGAGTAATCGTCTCCTGTTGCAGGCTGGTGGAAATGTTGATTCGGGTTACCAGGGCTTGCGCATTGATACTGAGTTAAGTGTTGTTAGCCCAAATAATGAGTCCAACCTAGTCTATGTGGAGGACGGTTTTGGTCTGATGTATAGCGGTATAGAAGCCTATATTGATGGCGATATCACTCTTGATGTTACGTCTGATGGTGTGCTTGGTTCAACGCAGTTTTATGATGGCCTAAGGATTGGCTTCGAGGATCTTGATATTGCGTACAGGAGTGAAGGTTTCCGTTTTGGTCGTTCTGCTGACGGGAGTAGCCTTAATAATGAAGAGCTTAGTGCGTCTTATGCCATTCCTGGTGTGTCTGGTTCGCTTTTCGGGCTAGGCTTATATCCTGAATTGGAAGGTCGGTTAAACGGGCAAATAACACTGGGTCCGGGTGGTCGTTTTGGCGATGAAGGGATCGCGATCAATGCGGATATAGAGTTGCGAGATGGTTTGATGGCAACTTATAAACAGACGGATGGTAAAGGGTTCTGGTTGGCCGGCCTTAATATGGATCGTCACTTAAGAGACATGCTTCTCGATGTGACTGAGGATGGGCTCGCTATCTATGAGTCCGAAACTTGGTCGCGGATGGATGTGACTGATTTTCGCATAGGGGACAAGCTGAGTGGGGCGAGTTTTGGCCGAATGGTTCTTGAAACCTATGAGGTTGGATCGGAGAGGGTGTTCTCAGCTGGCGGGGCGGGTGCTGTATGTATCGGCGGAACCGGTATCGATAGCGTAAGCTGTCAAGGTGATGGAGGGCGTTGGGAAGATCGTGGAGAGCAAGGTCTAACGATTACTTCGAAGAGGTTTTTCAAGGAAAGCGTAGAGGCCGAGGGCAAACGTAATCGCTTTACTTGGGAGACTGGACGCAGCGGAGAGGGTACCGCAGGAGTCGTTAATGATAGCGGCATCAAGCTGGTTTTTGACAATTTCACGACGAATGATGGGGATGGTATCAGTGATACTTTTGGTGTTCAGTCGGAGCAGAATGTTGATATAGCTTCGGCGTATGTTGTTAAGAAAGAAGCTGGCGCGGATAGTAATGGTGTTGTTGGTAATCGCGGTGACATCAAGGTGGTCAATGGAGACGGGACTTACCGTTACGTCGATCCGGCAGATATGACCGCGGCCGATTGGGAAAACTTGCCAGTTGCAATGGCGCTGCGTACACGCACGCAATTTAAAGAGCTAGATTTTGGTTCGGTTGACCTTGTTCACCCTACTGGGGGTGAGGCTACTCTTTTGCATGGCTTGAAGTTGCAGAACTTTGATGTGACCAGCGACATTACAATGACTCCGCTGGACTAATACCTCGCACCGCATTGCGCCTGTAAATTTATCCTCGTTATAATCGCTGTCTTTATCAAGGCGGCGAGCTATGCATATTTCTTCCCTCATTCATGCTCTTTCGGATGGTCAGTTTCATTCTGGCTCCGAACTTGGTGCTCAGCTTGGCGTTAGTCGCACCGCGATTTGGAAGGCGCTCGACCATTTAAGTGAATACGGGTTGGAGTATGAAAGTCATCGGGGTAAAGGTTACCGTCTTTTAGCGGCGCTCGATCTTCTTGATATGGATGTCGTCAAGGACTCTTTGTCTGCGTCTGTATGTAAGTCTGTATCCCTCCATCATGTTTTATCTTGTTCTTCGACGAATAGCGACGTCCACAATTACCTTGGAGTGGATGCTCCTTACACTATATTGTTTGCCGAGCAGCAAACCTCTGGGCGAGGTCGAAGAGGGAGGGTGTGGTCTAGTCCTTTTGCTGAGAACCTTTATTTGAGTATGTGTTTCGATTGGGTAAAAGGCACATCTGAGTTACAGGGTTTAAGTATTGTTGTTGGCGTCGCTGTTGCTGAGCTATTGGTAGAGGAGGGGTATCAGGAGGTTGGTGTGAAGTGGCCTAATGATGTTTGGCTTCATGGCAAGAAAGTAGCGGGAATATTGGTTGAGCTACAAGGGGAGGTTACGAGTAGTTGGAGGGTGACTCTTGGGTTGGGCTTGAATACGCATATGTCTCCAAAAGGGGGGGTGGCAATTGATCAGCCGTGGACGTGTCTGTCCGATTATGTCGATCTTAGGCGCTCTGATCTGGCTGCAAGGCTCGTGAATAAGCTGGTGTCCAGTTTAAATGAATTCGCTGAATCAGGTTTTTCTTCGTTTATTGGAAGGTACGCGGTTTTGGATGTCCTAATAGGAAGGTCGGTGATATTGCATGGTCCTAATGTGGAGGGAGTTGTTCGAGGTGTTGATCTAAACGGTGCATTGTTGCTTGAAACGACGTCAGGCCTCGAGTCTTTTCATGCAGGTGAGCTAAGTGTGAGGCCGCTTTGATATTACAGTTCGATGTTGGAAATACGCGCCTCAAATGGAGGCTCATTAATGATCGAGAAGTCTTTGCTCGCGGATCGTCGAGATTGGATCAATTTAAAATGAGTTCGCTTTGCTTGGACGGTGGCATCGATCAAGTCCAGTTGGCAGCGGTTCGTCAGGGGCGTGAGTTTAATGCGTTGGTAGAGGACATAAGTACGACCTATCCTGAGTTGGATATATATCAGGCGGCGGCTGCTGAGCGGTTCGGCCCTGTTAGGTTCGCGTATGAGAATCCGGAAACGCAGGGGGTTGATCGTTGCTTGGCAATGTTGGCGGCATACAGCTTAGTTTCAGAATGCGATCGCTTTGTAGGGGTTATGGTAATAGATGCTGGCTCCGCAGTTACTGTGGATGTATTAAATGAATCGGGTGAACAGGTCGAGGGTTATATATTGCCGGGGCTTGAAATGATGCGTGAAGCGTTGTTAGGGAAAACGTCAAAAATCGCTGACGGTTATCGATTTAAACAAAGGGTTGTAGGTGCATTATCGACAAGAGAATGTGTTGATCGCGGGGTTATGAGAGCATTTATCGAAAGTATGCGGGGGTTTGTGGGCAGTGCTAAGGCGGCTGGCTTGGATCTTGTTATTACGGGTGGCGATGCGAGTAATTTGAAGGATCTATTGGCGAGTGAAGATTGTTATTTTGTCGGGGACTTAGTTCTTGATGGGTTGTTCATCCTGGCGACTAAGGGGTGGGTGTAAGTTATGCGCTGGCTAGCTTTGCTTTTTACCATAAATGTCGTTTTGGCTTTATGGCACTGGAGTGGTGAAAGGCAGCTGAAAGCTGGTCCGAAGTATCAGGTGGCAGATAATGTCATTGAGTTGTCCGTCTCTCCGTTGGGTTCTGGTTGTCTTTTGCTGGGTCCAATTTTCGATGAGGGTGTGGCGCAACAGTTTGACGTTCGATTGCGAGAGTTGAACCGACGTGTGGCTCTTATTAAGCGAGATCGCGAAAAGGCGCCGCGTTACTGGGTCTATTATGGTCCGTTTGGCAGTTACGCTGAATCGTTAAAAGAGCATCGAAAGTTTCGGGACGAAGGTGTTGATAACTTTATTATTACGCAGGAAGATTTGTATGGAGCTTTGTCATTTGGTGTGTTCGAAAACATAGATTCGGCGAAGCGGATGCAGGCGCTAATGCAGGGCAGGGGTTACCGTACATCAATTCGTAATATTTTTAAGTTTGAGAGTCGATGGTGGGTCGAAATTGAAGCTGTTGATCGTGGCGCTATATCTAATAAAATCAATGACATACAGTATGATTTGGGGCTCGCTCTCGAAATGCGAGAATTTTTTTGTAAAACGGTTGCATCAGAAAAACCTTTGCCTTAGTATAGCGGCCTCTCAAATCAGGGTGATTTAGCTGGTGTAGCTCAGTCGGTAGAGCAACGCACTTGTAATGCGTAGGTCGGGGGTTCGATTCCGTCCACCAGCTCCATTCTATTTTGAGGTAATAGAGGGTCGTCTAACGGTTCTCGCTTGGAGGGGTTCCCGAGTGGCCAAAGGGATCAGACTGTAAATCTGACGCGTAAGCTTCGGTGGTTCGAATCCACCCCCCTCCACCAATTTTTTTTGTGGCGGGTATCGTATAGTGGCTATTACCTCAGCCTTCCAAGCTGATGACGCGGGTTCGATTCCCGCTACCCGCTCCATAAAGTATTAAACAAGCGCTCATATAGCTCAGTCGGTAGAGCACTACCTTGGTAAGGTAGAGGTCACCGGTTCAATTCCGGTTATGAGCTCCAGATATAGTTTTGCGTGGTCTGCGCTCGTTTTGGCGCATAGTCACTAATCGAGCGATTCTTAAGGAGATGTTCGGATGGCAAAAGCAAAGTTTGAAAGAGTTAAGCCGCACGTTAACGTGGGAACCATTGGGCACGTTGATCACGGCAAAACAACATTAACGGCAGCACTTACTCGCGTATGTGCTGAAGTATTCGGTGGTGAGAAGGTTGACTTCGCGAACATCGACAACGCTCCAGAAGAGCGTGAGCGTGGTATTACAATTGCAACGTCACACGTAGAGTACGATTCAACAGATCGTCACTACGCGCACGTTGAC
>NZ_LWFT01000232.1:0-664 GCF_001635105.1 Oleiphilus sp. HI0079 | reverse complement strand
TATTCTGCGTCAAGCGATACTGGATTGACATCGCCAGATGCAGCTGCAAACAAAACGAGCTCATCTTCCGTTAATGTTTTTGTAAATGTGGCATAATCTCCGACGTGAAGTTCGTCGTAAGTAATGTTCTCAATCACCCGCATNTTTATTTCCGTTCAAGTTAAGTCGTATTCACTTAGAATAGGCCACAATCAATGCGATTCAATAAACATCGTGTAAGCAACTGTATCTAATAAGATTTAAGAATTTTTGTGTCTTCTGAAAAACATACAATCAGTACAATTAAAGCCCTTGATTTAAGTTTGTGCATGTTCCGAGATCAGCACCACTTGCGCAGAAAGATTGCACGCGTAGACGGTCTCGAGGGGGATGAACTCGCTAAGCTCTGCACTCAGATAGAAAAAAGCTTCAGAGATTCATGCGCTTTAGTAGAGAGGCGCCAAGATAGAGGCGTCCGAATACATTATCCCGATAACCTTCCTGTGTCTCAGCAGGTGGATGAAATACGCGCGATATTAAGAAAGCATCAGGTTGTTGTTATTGCGGGCGAGACAGGTTCTGGTAAGACGACACAAATCCCAAAGGTATGCTTGGAACTTGGCTTATCGGATAAAGGTTTGATCGGACACACTCAACCAAGGCGGCTTGCTGCACGGACTGTTGC
>NZ_LWFT01000231.1:0-782 GCF_001635105.1 Oleiphilus sp. HI0079 | reverse complement strand
AGAAGTCTTGAGCCACCGAAAAATACGCGGTGTTTGCTTCATAATCGTTTTCGCTACTATTGGTATACCCACCACTAAGAATCGTTTTCTCGTGCAGAAAGTCTATTCCGCCACTAAATTCTGTCCGTTCCTCTTCGTACTCGCTTGCCGTCGCGATTACATCAACAGATGCCGCCGAAATTGAATCGACGTAATAATGACCTGTTACGGACACTTGTGGCCCAATACTCTTTCGCACTAGAACAGATGGGCCGCTAATCTCCATGCCCCCTCCATCATAGCGATGATGCATGATATCAACCGCATCTGGTGGTAACGTCGCTGCAAAGGTGTTGACGCTATAAAGCGCTATGCTCGTGAGGGCGGCAACCAGGTGAGCGAATACCTTAACTGATTTTTTAGTTACACCCACAGCCTCCCCCTGTGCCACCTTCAGCACCTCTCGCACCTTCTCGTGCTTGATAAACATGATGCATATACGCGTCTGCATAACCATGACGGCTTAGGCTCATGATGGGGTCTGCGAGATTGTCTCGCTCGTAGGGTTTCACCCACGGTTTGATATCTGCGCAGCCGCTAACCGTAGCGCCAAACAAGACGACAACAGCAGTAAAGAAAGGAGCGATCCGGCACTTAGCCTTGCCTTTTGATCGAGCGAACAAACTTCGCCCCGTAGCCCGATCGTTACCGGAAGGCTGAATGCGTTGTTTGATTATGAACATCATTCGCGGATTAACTTCTTAACTTGTTTAAGGTAATCGTCTTCGTACCCGGGCTTATAG
>NZ_LWFT01000230.1:0-614 GCF_001635105.1 Oleiphilus sp. HI0079 | reverse complement strand
ACGGGATCTTCATCGCTTAACCAACTCAATGCGTTACCCATTGACATCATTAAGATTGATAGAAGCCTAGTGACAAGCTGCCTCACCAACAAACAGCACAGAATAATACTAGAGACCTTGCTAACGATTGCTAAACAACTTGGTATTAAGACCTTTGCCTCTGGCGTTGAAACACCAGCACAAGAGGCCTTTCTACAGAAAAACAAATGCCATTACGTGCAGGGCTTCTTGTACTCTCAAGCGCTCTCTATTGGGCCACTTATCGACTTTCTTGCCAAAACGGACACCCAAGAAGGTTTGCATTCCGGAGATCAGATCACCCTGCCTTTCGGTCAAGACCAGCTAAGAAAAGCTTAGGCCTCCTCTAGAGACTCCGCCAAACCTTGATGCAGAGCAAGAAACTGCTCGGTCAGATTGTGCTTGGGTGCAAAGTGAATTAACGGTTTGTTGTTCTGATGAGACTCTTTCATTTTGACACTCGCCGAAAGCTTTACATCAAGCACGGGCAACCCCTCTTCAATTAATTCGTCAACCAGCTTTTGAGGCAGACTGGCACGCGGTTGGAACTGATTTACCACGATACCTTCGACCTGGAGACCCTCGTTATGATCTTC
>NZ_LWFT01000229.1:0-528 GCF_001635105.1 Oleiphilus sp. HI0079 | reverse complement strand
CTTCTACTAAGAAGCCGAAACTGATAGCCACGATGATCAAAGGGATCATCAGGCCAAGGTTCTTTTCAATTAACTCATGTTGCTTCATCGTTTATCTCCCTTAAGCAGTCGCAGGCATTGAATCGAGCGCTTTGGCGTCTTTCTGTTTGATTGTTAACCAAACATTCAGTGCCATGATAAGCATGCCGACTAGGAAAATAACGCCACCGATCAAGCGCACAAGGTAACCATTGTGGCTCGCCTCAAGTGACTCTACGAAGCTGTAAGTTAGGGTGCCATCGGTGTTGACCGCGCGCCACATCAAGCCTTGCATAATACCGTTTACCCACATTGCTGCGATGTACAGAACGGTGCCAGCCGTTGCTAACCAGAAGTGGATGTTTATGAGCGATGTGCTGAACATCGCCTTTACGCCAAACAGCTTGGGAATTAGGTGGTAGATTGCACCGATAGAAATCATCGCAACCCAGCCTAAAGCGCCTGAGTGCACGTGGCCGATAGTCCAGTCAGTATTGTGTGAAAGTGCAT
>NZ_LWFT01000228.1:0-823 GCF_001635105.1 Oleiphilus sp. HI0079 | reverse complement strand
AGATAACGAGTTAACAGAGATGCATCTTTCAGAATTTGTTAGTTTAAGATCAACGGGAGAAGCACCTGTTGCCAGGACCAATTGATCATAGTCGAGCTCTCTTTCGACGCCATCTGAATCCAAATAGAATAGGCACTTAGCTTCTTTCTCGATTCCCGTTACCTTTACTTCGCTCAGAATATTAATATTCTGTTCCTGCTCTAAAACAGACTTTCTCTTCATGACCAAGTCTGCGGGGCTTTTCTTCATAGAAATAGCTTTAGACAAATTGGGCTTGTAATACATATCGCCCGAATCTCGTGAAAGCAGAGTAATCGCAATATCTTTATTTAGTAAACGGAGCTCTCTTGAAAGGGTCAATCCAGCATGGCCAGAACCAACAATAACAATGTGTTTCACTTTCCAGTTCCTATTTAAGCAAGTAAAAATCAGATTTCGATGCCGAACACTCAGGACAAGTCCAATCATCTGGGATGTCTTCAAACCGCGTACCCGGCTCAATTCCTTCCTCTGGCATACCCAACTCTTCGTCGTAAATCATGTCACACGTAATACAACAATATTTCCTAAAATTTTCAGTGCTCATGACAGCCCCTCACTTAAGTTTAACTTCTTCAAAATCCGGCTTTTCTCGGACAAAACAGTCCGGGCAAGGAAAATCTTCCGGAATATCCTTCCACTTGGTTCCTGATGGATAACCTTCGTGTTCTGCACCTTTGTCTTCGTCGTAAATATAGCCACAATCTGGGCATTGATACTGAGCCATGTTTGCTCCTTTGTTTTCTTAAGTAATACTTTGTTTAAATGATGATTGAGTATGCGA
>NZ_LWFT01000227.1:0-588 GCF_001635105.1 Oleiphilus sp. HI0079 | reverse complement strand
ACGACGCCAAGCAAAGTGTCCATCGCAAAGCCCTTGCCGTTGAGTGACGAGACCGTCATCGCCATAACAAAACAAACGCTCAATACACTCACAAACAATGGCGCAGAGAAGGTTAAAGATAATGCGATGCCGAGAACAGCCGCATGTGCCGTGGCATCACCAAAGTAGGCCATTCTTCGCCAAATGACGAAACAACCAAGCGGCGCTGCAGCCAGCGCGACTCCGACACTAGCGAGCGTCGCTCTAACTAGAAAGTCAACAAACATTTCCTGATTCCTTTTGCAGCATGCTCGCATTCGCGTGCTGGTGATCGTGATCATGATCGTGGCTATGGTGATTCTGATGCAAGTACAGGGCAGCCTCGTCTTTGTCTAAGCCGAACAGCGCTCGATATTCGGGCGACATACCAACAACTTCGGGCTTGCCTTCGCAGCAAATGTGGCCATTCACACAGATAACCCGGTCGGTCTGTCGCATCACAACGTGCAGCTCATGGCTGATCATCACGATGCCGCATCCTAGCTTCTGTCGAACGAGATTAATCTGTCGATAAAAGTCTGCCGCGCCACGATGATCTAAGCCTTGTGT
>NZ_LWFT01000226.1:0-661 GCF_001635105.1 Oleiphilus sp. HI0079 | reverse complement strand
CAAATACATTGGTCATCGGGAAGCGCGGAAGGGCGGTCATGTCCAGGTCTTGTCCAACAGCGCCCGACTGTTGTCCAAATGCCGTATAGCCCAATTCCTTTAGTAAGGCTTGAACTTCAGCTGTATATTCTCCATAAGGGTAGGCGAATAACTTTTCTGTTTTGCCCAGATTTTTCTCGATTAAACGCTCTGGCCTTGTTATCTCCTCGCGCACACGCTGCAGCCACGTCGCTGTATTTTCTTCGGCTAGCTGACGCACTAAATGCGCATGGCTATGCGTATGGTTAGCGATTGTTGCGCCGTTCTTTGACATTTCTTTTAGCTCAGCCCAGGTGATAAACGAGCTTAGTTTTTGCTCCACGGGCTGAGTAGCAACGAAAATAGTGAATGGCCAGCCGCGATCGCGAAGCATTGGGTATGCAGACTGGTAAATCGATCGATAGGCATCGTCAAAGGTAATCGAAACCACCTTGTCTGGAAGAGGCTTTGATGCTTTGAGATGCTCGACTACATCAGGCAGCGACCAGACCTCAAAACCATTCTCCTCGATATATTCGAGGTGCTTTTCAAATAGCTCTGGGCTGATACTTGTGCTGGGCGGTGACTTATCGTCCACATGGTGGTATTGAAGCACAACCGCTGCTTCTAAGTTCGGACTGGT
>NZ_LWFT01000225.1:0-995 GCF_001635105.1 Oleiphilus sp. HI0079 | reverse complement strand
ACCAGATTGAAGATGCTGAAATGCTCGGCTTTGACAATACAACGGATGGTTGTATTGAAGACTTTTCAAATCTTCCTGCATGTGATGGTTTTGTCTTCTTTGACGGCGTGCACCCGACGACTGCCGTTCATACAGCAGCCGGCCTAGAAGTTCTTCAACTTCTTCAGTAAGCCTGTCTGTAGTGAAAAACCCAAGACATTGTCTTGGGTTTTTTCTATTTGAAAGGCGCTAGCTGCCTCCCTTTCGCTGACCAATAACCGACAGTGCCGCCACCCGATACGCTTCAGCCAACGTTGGGTAGTTAAAGATGTTCTCAACAAAGATATCAACAGGACTATCGCTTAAAATCGCCATTTGCCCAATGTGTACTAATTCTGTTGCACCTTCTCCGACAATCTGAACGCCGAGTATTTTTTCACCTTTCGCATCGCAAATGATTTTTAATAAACCATCTCGTATACCACTAATTTGACCCCGAGAAATCTCATCAAAGCGCGCGCTTCCAACAATAATCTCGCCCTGCTCTCTCGCACTCTGCTCTGTCATGCCAACTCCCGACAACTCTGGTATCGAATAGATCCCTGAAGGGATCAATGACGACATCGCACCGACTTCAATACCGAGCGCATTACAACTCGCTCTGCGCCCTTGCTCCATCGATGCAGATGCGAGCGAAGGCGGGCCAATAACATCGCCAGCCGCGAAGATATTCTCAATGCTCGTACGCAAATATTCATCAACCCGAATATGACCATGTTCACTGAGAACCAAATCCAAGGCGTCTAAACCGAGCTCTGCAATGTTCGCTTCACGTCCAGCCGCCACCAATAACTTCGAACTCGAATACTCTGAACCGTCATTACACCGCGTAATCACCTGCGAAACCCCATCCCATTCGACCTGTTCAACGGTGCGATTCCCAATCCATGTACCGCCCATTGCTTCAAAGGTTCCCAGAAACCGTTCAACCAAGTCTTCGTCCATAAAACCCAAAG
>NZ_LWFT01000224.1:0-853 GCF_001635105.1 Oleiphilus sp. HI0079 | reverse complement strand
GATTAACATTGAGCAGCCAGATAGTCAGGGTGCAATCAGGCAAGAGAGTCCGTTTCCCCTGTTAAAGTCGTTTTTAGATATATTACCGAATTCATGAGTAAGCAGAACAACGCAGAAGTTAAGGTCCGCATTGATAAATGGCTTTGGGCTGCCCGTTTTTTTAAAACGAGAACACTGGCAAAAGAAGCCGTCGAGGGTGGGAAAGTGGAGTACAACGGGCAACGTTGTAAACCAGGAAAAACAGTTGATGTGGGTGTTGAGCTAACAATCCGGCAGGGTTGGGTAGATAAAGTCGTGATTGTAAAAGGCATCTCAGATAGACGGCAAAACGCAACGCTTGCCCAAGTATTGTATGAAGAAACCGAGGAGAGCTTCGAAAAACGCGAGCAGAAGCTTGCTGAACGAAGGGCCGAGCGTGAGAGTCAGCCTGTTGCTTTTCGTCGACCTAATAAGCGTGATAGGCGTTTGATTCACCGTTTTAAAGAAGAACGAAACGATTAAACAGAGAGAAGTATATATGCTTGAAGGTGATTCATTTCAAAAATTTATGTTTGACGAATGCCACATTCGAGGTGAAATCGTCAGGCTTTCAGATAGCTTTCTACAAGCGATAGAAGGTAAGCAATATCCAGCGGTTGTGAGGCAATTGCTTGCCGAGGCAACGGCCGCCACGCTGCTGATGACCGGAACACTTAAGTTTGAAGGGCGTTTGTCGTTGCATGCTCGTGGGCAGGGCCCTCTAACCCTGTTGATGGCAGAAGCAACGAATATGAGGAGCTTTCGAACGATTGCTAATTATACTGACGACATGCCGAACGAAGGCGAGCTGAGGATGCTTTTAGGTAAGGCACAA
>NZ_LWFT01000223.1:0-753 GCF_001635105.1 Oleiphilus sp. HI0079 | reverse complement strand
ATTCGCATCAACAAAGAATACCTGTGATCGCCAATATCCAATTGAAAGGTCGCTATTTGTACTGGTCACTGTTCTCGGCAGAGAAGCGCGACCTTTTGTACGAAGAGTTACTGGCAACCCAAAAAGAACTAGAGCAAAGTACCGAAGAGCTAATAGAACTTACCCGCGTTGATCCACTCACTAATCTGCTGAATCGCAGGGCAGCTCAATCCGATATTCAGAAACTGCTCACTCAAGTGCGCAGAAAGTTCATACCGATGGCCTTTCTCGTCGTCGATATTGACCATTTCAAAAAACTGAATGACCAGTATGGCCATGACAAAGGTGACGAAGTCTTGACCAGAAATTCAAGCATACTTCAGTCATCTAGCCGCCAAAGTGACGTTGTTGCCCGCTGGGGTGGTGAAGAGTTTTTGGTCGTGCTCTTTAATTCAGACAGAGAGCAAACATCTGCGTATTGCGACAGACTGCATCAGCGCATCAAGGCAAGCACTAACGAAGGCCCCTTGTACACCGTCAGCATTGGTGTAGCTCAGTTAACTGAAGATCAAATCGACCAGCCAAATGTGCTCGACATACTCATCAAGCAGGCAGATCAAGCCCTTTACCAGGCCAAAGCGAACGGTCGAAACAGAACAACGTTTTTCGAGCAAGCGAGCCAAGCTTAGTCCATAACACTCAACGAACAGACCAGCACCTTGGCTCTCGTTTTCTTTGCGTTCCGGCAAGCACTTCCTTCAAACACGCACCCTG
>NZ_LWFT01000222.1:0-9439 GCF_001635105.1 Oleiphilus sp. HI0079 | reverse complement strand
TGCTTCGCAGTTACGCGAGGTATATGCGACAGGTACGAGTGAGTAACTCCCAGGAGCTGATTTCAAGCACCTTAGTCCATCATGATGACTTGGTTCAGCTGTTGTTGGAAATGTTTAAACTACGGTTTGATCCAGAAGGCCCTAAAAAAGCTGAGCGGACTAAGGCTTTTGAGAAATTAGAAACTGAATTTCTAGAAGGCTTGGAAGATGTCCCGAATTTGACAGAGGATAAGATCCTCCGCTTGTACCTTGATCTAATCAAGGCGACCGTTAGAACCAACTTCTATCAGAAAGCCAAAGACAAGTTTAAGTCATATATCTCGTTCAAACTTTTACCTCGTTTAATTCCAAATGTGCCGCTTCCCGTGCCAATGTTTGAAATTTTTGTCTATTCACCAAGAGTTGAAGGCGTGCATTTGCGCGGAGGAAAAGTGGCTCGAGGTGGCTTGCGTTGGTCTGATCGTAATGAAGATTACCGTACAGAGGTTCTTGGGTTGGTGAAGGCGCAGCAAGTTAAAAATGCCGTGATCGTCCCGGTAGGCGCAAAGGGTGGTTTTGTTGCTAAGAAGTTGCCGCAAGGAGATCGGGACGCGTTTATGAAGGAGGGTATCGCGTGCTACAAGATCTTTATTTCCGCTTTACTTGATGTGACCGACAACTTAGTGAAGGGTAAGGTGGTTCCTCCCAAGAATACCATTCGTCACGATGAAGACGACTATTATCTCGTTGTGGCGGCCGACAAGGGGACAGCAACGTTCTCTGATATCGCAAATCAGATTTCTGAAGATCGAGGACATTGGTTGGGCGACGCGTTCGCTTCCGGTGGAAGTCAAGGTTATGACCATAAGAAAATGGGCATAACCGCGAGAGGCGCTTGGGTGTCAGTGCAAAGGCACTTCAAAGAGCTTGGACATAATGTTCAGGAACAGCCTTTTACGTGCGTTGGTGTGGGCGATATGTCTGGCGATGTTTTTGGAAATGGCATGTTGCTTTCAGATCAAACGAAACTGATCGCAGCCTTTAACCATATGCATATTTTTATCGATCCAGATCCTGATACGACCAAATCGTTTGCCGAACGCCAGCGCCTATTCGATTTACCACGATCTTCGTGGGACGACTACGACAAGACACTCATATCAAAAGGTGGTGGAATTTTTAGTCGTGACGCAAAGTCCATCAAACTCACCCCAGAAATTAAAAAATGGCTAGGCCTTGACGTCGCTGCGCTCGCACCGACAGCATTGATACATGAGATATTAAAAGCTGACATGGATTTGTTATGGTTCGGCGGGATAGGAACCTACATTAAAGCGTCTCATGAGAGTCATGCAGATTGCGGAGACAAGGCGAATGACGGCCTTCGGGTTGATGCGAAAGACCTGAAAGTGAAAGTGATTGGTGAAGGTGGCAATTTAGGAATGACGCAGAATTCCCGAATTGAATTCGCCACCCAGGGCGGCTTGCTGAACACGGATTTCATTGATAATGCAGGGGGCGTTGATTGCTCTGACAACGAAGTGAATATCAAGATCTTGCTCAATGGTGTGGTAACAGCAGGAGATTTAACTGAAAAACAAAGAAATAGTCTGCTTTATGACATGACCGATGATGTAGCGGAACATGTTCTTCGACATAACTATAGGCAAACGCAAGCAATTAGTATTGCTAACTACGAAGCAGTAGCGCGTATCGAAGAATATCGACGGTTAATGAACTCGCTTGAGTCGGCAGGAAAGCTAAATCGTGAACTTGAGTTCCTTCCATCTGAGGAGCAAATGATCGAACGCAAATCCAATGGAAAAGGGTTGACGCGTCCTGAGCTTGCGGTGCTGATCTCTTATGTTAAAGGGGATATGAAGGAAGCGCTTAATCAAGAGTGCTTTACTGCGGACGACTACGTTTCGTCAGAGATACACCGAGTATTTCCAGCTCGCTTGAGTAAAAAGTTTAAAAAAGAGATCGACAATCATCAGTTGCATAGTGAAATTGTCGCAACGCAAGTTGCTAACGATATGATCAACCACATGGGGATTTCGTTTGTGGCGCGCTTGAACAACTCTACGGGGGCGAATGCAACATCGATTGCCATGGCTTACCTCATTGCGCGGGATGTTTTTAAACTAGATCATTGGTGGGAGACGATCGAAGGTCTTGATTATAAAGTGTCTGCCGCCACACAAATTGAGATGATGACCCAGCTCATGTCGCTCATGCGCAGGGCTGTACGATGGTTGATTAGAAATCGACGCTCTGAGCTCAAGGTGCTTGCCGACATAGAGCGCTTCTCAAAAGGTGTGACTCAAATTTCTAGCGATTTGCATAAATACTTAAGAGGTAGTGTTAAAGATCGCTGGGAGCAGAGACACCAATCGCTTGTGGAGGAAGGTGTGCCAGAGGATGTTGCAGGCCTTGTTTCAGGAGCGAGCTTTACCTACGCCGCCCTTGGCATCATTGAAGCGCATGAAAGTTCGAGCGCCTCATTAGAGAGAGTGGCTGAGGTCTACTACAGCATTGGCGATTATCTTGATTTGAATTGGTTTGCGCAGCAGATCGACTCGCTGACGCCTTCTACTCATTGGCAGGCGCTGGCTCGTGAGGCGTTTCGAGAGGACTTGGATTGGCAGCAGCGGGCGTTAACGGTCGGCTTGCTTAATATGAAGGGCTCTCCGAAGGATATGCAAAAACGCATCGACTCTTGGATGGAGCAGCATTCTGACTTGGTTTCCCGTTGGCAGCAAACGCTTACCGAGCTGAAGGCAACCGACGATGCCGAATACGCAATGTACTCAGTTGCCTTACGAGAGCTTCTTGATCTCGCACAAAGTACAACGCACGCCAGCTAGCGAGAATCTGAGTTATTTTGCCACCGCATAGCGGTGGCTGTTGCTCAGCCATCACATTTAAGCGAAAATACACGCGCTTTTTTCAAGCAGATTCAATTATTCAATTCCTGGGAGATCATCGATGCCATCACGCCGTCATCTAGCGAACGCCATTCGCGCTTTAAGTATGGACGCAGTTCAGAAAGCCAAGTCAGGCCACCCCGGTGCGCCGATGGGTATGGCGGATATCGCAGAAGTATTATGGAACGGCCATTTAAATCACAATCCTGCGAACCCAGACTGGGCAAATCGCGACCGCTTTGTTCTGTCAAATGGTCACGGCTCTATGCTTATTTATTCGCTATTGCACCTTACTGGCTATGATCTCAGCATTGATGACCTAAAAAATTTCCGACAGTTGCACTCCAGAACTCCGGGTCACCCGGAATATGGCTATGCCCCTGGTGTTGAAACGACGACAGGTCCGCTTGGGCAAGGCATCGCGAATGCTGTTGGCATGGCGATCGCTGAAAAATCGCTTGCGGCGCAATTTAATCGTGATGGCCATGAGATTGTTGACCATTATACTTATGCGTTTACAGGCGATGGCTGCTTGATGGAAGGTATTTCTCACGAAGTATGTTCACTGGCTGGCACCTTAGGCTTGGGCAAACTGGTCGTCTTTTACGATGACAACGGCATTTCTATCGATGGTGAAGTTGAAGGTTGGTTCACTGACGATACTCCGAAGCGATTCGAATCATATGGCTGGCAAGTCATTCCAGCGGTAGATGGCCACGATTCAGATGCCATCGAAGCTGCGTTAGCGCAAGCGAAAGCCAACACAACACAGCCAACAATTATCTGCTGTAAAACAGTGATCGGTTTCGGCTCCCCAAATAAAGAAGGTAAAGAAGATTGTCACGGGGCCCCTCTTGGTGACGATGAGATCGTCCTAACCCGAGAAAAGCTTGGCTGGGAGCATGGCCCTTTTGAGGTTCCGGAAGACATTTATAGTGCATGGAACGCGAAAGACAAAGGTGCAGCATCAGAGGCGAGCTGGAATTCTCGTTTTGATACCTATGCATCAGCTTATCCAGATTTGGCGGTTGAGCTTAAACGACGCCTTGCTGGTGATCTACCTGCTGATTTCGCTGCGAAAGCGCAGGCTTATATTGAACAATGCCAACAGGACGGCAATACGGTTGCAAGTCGAAAAGCATCTCAAAATACTCTGAATGCGTTTGGTCCCTTGTTGCCAGAACTAATGGGCGGTTCAGCGGACTTGGCACCCTCCAACTTAACCATGTGGAGCGATTCTAAGGCCGTTACGGCGGATGATGCTTCGGGCAACTATCTACACTATGGTGTTCGCGAATTTGGTATGTCGGCGATCATGAACGGTATCGCCCTGCATGGTGGTTTTGTACCTTACGGTGCAACATTCTTGATCTTTATGGAATATGCGCGCAACGCTGTGCGCATGGCTGCGCTTATGAAGCAGCGTTCTATTTTTGTGTACACACATGACTCTATCGGTTTGGGTGAAGACGGCCCGACGCACCAGCCCGTCGAGCAAATGGCATCTCTGCGCACGACTCCGAATATGGATTGTTGGCGGCCCTGTGATGCTGTTGAGTCGGCGGTTGCTTGGAAAGCTGCAGTTGAGCGTAGAGACGGCCCTTCATCGCTTGTTTTTTCACGTCAAAACCTTCCGCATCAAGAGCGAAATGCTGATCAGGTTTCCGATATCGAGAAAGGAGCCTATGTTCTTAGAGACTGTTCAGGAACGCCTGATCTCATTCTTATTGCGACTGGTTCAGAAGTCGCGTTGGCCCAGCAAGCTGCAGACGAATTAAGCACCTCAGGCAAAAATGTGCGTGTGGTTTCGATGCCGTCTTCTGACGTTTTCGATCGTCAGAGTGCAGAGTATAAGCAGAGTGTTTTACCTCTTGATGTCACAGCCCGCGTTGCGATTGAAGCTGGAATTAGTGACTTTTGGTATAAATATGTCGGTTTGGACGGCCGCGTTATCGGCATGGAAACCTTTGGTGAGTCTGCACCTGCTAATTTGTTGTTTGAAGAGTTCGGTTTCACAGTCGAAAACGTGATTGCGACAGCAGAAGAGTTGCTTTAATTAGCCAAGGCGAACGTGTATGAAGTGGCGTATTGCCATTAATGGCTATGGCCGAATTGGGCAAAGCGTCTTAAGGGCGCTTTATTCGAGTAATGTGCGTAAATCCTGCGAGATAGTGGCGATTAATGAACTTGCGGATATCGATACGGTGGCGTATCTCACGCGCTACGATAGCACGCATGGTCGGTTCCGTTTGCCAGTTTCTGTGAAGGATAAGAATACACTTGAAGTCGATGGTGACGAGATAAACTTATCTCACTTCGAAGACCTTGATAGCTTAAGGTGGAAAGAACTTTCGGTTGATATCGTGCTCGAATGTACAGGTGTTTACGCGACTCGAGCCGATGCTCAGAAACATATAAAGGCGGGCGCTAAGTTCGTATTGTTTTCTCAGCCCGCTAGTAGCGATGTTGATAAGACGGTTGTTTTTGGCGTTAATGAAGACACCATAACCCGAAATGATTTCATCGTTTCAAATGCATCTTGTACGACGAATGCAATTGTGCCCGTTCTCCACTCGCTTCACGAAAGTTTCGGTATCGCGTCAGGTAGCCTGATGACGATACACTCTGCAATGAATGATCAACCAATCATTGATGCATACCACCACAAAGACCTCCGGAGAACCCGAAGCGCAATGAGCAATATGGTCCCTGTTGAGACTGCGCTTGCAAAAGGGATCGAGCGTCTTTTACCAGAGCTAGAAGGGCGTTTAAATGCAGTCGCCATGCGAGTGCCGACGATCAACGTTTCTGCGATAGACCTTAACGTTGTTGTCGAGCGCGATGTTTCTGCTGCTGAAGTCAATGCTCTGCTCGCAGAGCGCGCTCGCACATCGTACTGCGGCGTGATGGCTTACACCGAAGAGCCCTTAGCTTCGAGCGACTTCATTCAAGATGCGCATTCTTGCACAATTGATGGCAGCCAGACTCGGGTTAGCCAAGGCAGTCTCGTTAAGGTTCTGGTTTGGTTTGATAATGAGTGGGGCTTCGCTAATCGCATGCTTGATGTGGCTGATCACTGGTGTCGTGAGTATTTGAATTAATTTAGTTTTGTTTTAGAACTTTTTGTAGGTAAAACCATATGAACGTTATCAAGATGTCTGACCTTGACCTGAAAGGGAAGCGCGTCCTTATTCGTGAGGACCTAAATGTCCCTGTAAAAGACGGTAAGGTGACCAGCGATGCTCGCATCCGCGCATCGCTTCCAACGATCCAGGCGGCGTGCGACGCAGGGGCTAAAGTGATGCTGATGTCCCATTTAGGGCGTCCGACTGAGGGCGAGTATGCAGACGAGTTCTCCTTGAAGCCCGTTGCGGAGCACCTCTCAGAGCTCTTAGGCAAGCCTGTGCCTTTGGTCAAGGAGCTGAAAGCTCCGGACGATATTAGCAGCGGCGATGTAGTGCTTTTTGAAAACGTTCGATTTAACAAGGGCGAGAAAAAAGACGATGAAGCGCTTTCCAAACTCTACGCCTCTTTGTGTGATGTATATGTAATGGACGCCTTTGGCACTGCACACCGAGCTCAGGCATCTACCCATGGTGTCGGGCGTTTTGCGCCTGTTTCGTGTGCAGGTCCATTACTCGCCGCTGAGCTAGACGCGTTAGGGAAAGCCTTGCAGACGCCTAAGCGGCCACTCGTGGCGATCGTTGGTGGCTCAAAAGTCTCTACTAAACTGACTGTGCTCGAATCGCTTTCAGAGAAAGTCGATCAATTAATAGTCGGTGGTGGTATTGCGAATACATTCTTAGCTGCGGCAGGTAAACCAGTCGGTAAGTCGCTTTATGAAGCCGACCTTTTAGATAATGCACGTGTGCTTGCATCGAAAACCTCGATCCCGACACCTGTTGATGTCGTTGTTGGTCAAGAGTTCTCCGAAACAGCTGTTGCCACCGCAAAAGCCGCTGATGATGTGACGGATGCGGATATGATCTTTGATGTTGGTCAGCAAACGTCGGCACAATTTGCAGAGATTATTAAAAGTGCCGGAACCATCATATGGAACGGCCCTGTTGGCGTGTTCGAGTTTGATCAGTTTGGCGAAGGCACGAAAGCGCTGTCCGAAGCGATTGCAGCGAGCGACGCATTCTCGATTGCTGGCGGAGGTGACACACTCGCAGCGGTTGATAAGTACGGGATTGCTGATAAGGTTTCTTATATTTCCACAGGTGGTGGCGCTTTCCTTGAGTTTGTAGAAGGCAAGACACTGCCAGCGGTCGCGATGCTAACAGAGCGCGCGCAACAATAATTTTCTTCAGGAGCGAAAAAAATGGCTTTAATTAGTATGCGACAAATGCTGGACCATGCCGCGGAGCATGGTTACGGCGTTCCGGCTTTTAACGTAAATAACCTCGAGCAAATGCGCGCGATTATGGAAGCGGCAGATCAAACCGATAGCCCGGTAATTGTTCAGGCATCTGCAGGAGCACGAAAGTATGCAGGTGCACCATTCTTGCGTCACCTTATTCTCGCCGCGATTGAAGAATTTCCGCACATTCCGGTTGTCATGCACCAAGACCACGGCACGTCCCCTTCGGTTTGCCAGCGTTCAATACAACTCGGTTTTTCATCGGTCATGATGGATGGTTCTCTGGGAGAAGACGGTAAGACGCCCACAGATTATGAATACAATGTTGATGTTACTCGCCGCACTGTTGAGATGGCGCATGCGTGTGGTGTCTCGGTAGAAGGTGAGTTGGGCTGCCTAGGTTCTCTGGAGACGGGGCAGGCCGGAGAAGAAGATGGAATCGGTGCAGAAGGGACGTTATCGCACGATCAAATGCTAACAGATCCTGAAGAGGCCGCAGACTTCGTTAAGAAAACACAAGTCGATGCCCTGGCAATTGCTTGTGGTACGAGCCATGGTGCGTACAAATTCACGCGTCCACCTACCGGCGACATTCTTGCGATTGATCGTATCAAAGCGATTCACGATCGAATTCCGAACACACATCTGGTTATGCATGGCTCCTCATCTGTACCGCAGGAGTGGTTGGCGATTATCAATGAGTTTGGCGGAGAGATTCCTGAGACTTACGGCGTTCCAGTAGAGCAAATCGTCGAGGGCATTAAGTACGGTGTACGCAAGGTAAATATCGATACAGATCTGCGATTGGCTTCAACCGGTGCGGTAAGACGTTTCTTGGCACAAAACCCTTCTGAGTTTGATCCTCGTAAGTATCTAAAAGAAACGGTCACGGCAATGAAAGAGATTGTCGTGTCTCGCTACGAAGCGTTCGGCACAGCGGGTAATGCTTCTAAGATAAAGGCTGTTAGTCTTGAGGCGATGTTTGAGCGCTACCAGCGTGGCGAGCTTGACCCGAAAGTCAGCTAAGTCCAAATCCTCGCTCAAAAGCACGCTTCGGCGTGCTTTTTTGTGCATGTAAGCAAAGTGTAAAGAATAAAGACAAGCGGAGAATTCAATGTTCACGGAAATCATTCAACCACGTTTCGCTGAGACTGATGCGCTCGGCCACATTAACAACGCAACGCTGCCTGTTTGGTTTGAACAGTGCCGCACGCCTATATTTCAGATTTTTGTTCCCACTCTTTTACCGAAAGAATGGAACCTGATTTTGGCGAAAGTCGAGGTGGAATACACCGGAGAGCTTTTTTACGGGATTGATGTAAGCATCAAGACGAGCATCCAAAAGATTGGAAATAGTTCATTAGAGGTTTATCAAGAAGCATGGCAGAACGACAAGCTTTGTGCCAAGGGAGTTGCAATAATGGTGCATTTTGACCATATAAATAAGCGGTCTGAGCCGATTCCAGAGTCGATACGCGCTCAGCTAGAGCAGCATCTCGGCGCTTCATAAATATCGCAAGAAACGGGTGACGAAGCCGCTTACGCTCATGATAAGGTGGTCTCATGCATGAAGAACAAAATCACTTGTATCAAAGAATGGCAAAGGTGATAAACCACCTTGTCGATAATGCGAAGCAACAGCCAACACTCTCCGACTTGGCGACTGTTGCCAATCTGAGCAGCGCACACTTTCAGCGTACTTTCCAAGAGTGGGCAGGCTTAAGCCCTAAACAGTTCTTGCTAGCAGTCAATCGCCATCACTCAAGATCTTTGTTGCACGACTGCAGTGTTGCGGAGACCTCCGCCACAATTGGTTATTCCAGCGAAAGCCGCTTGTATGATAACTATATCCGCTTTGAGGCCGTCACTCCTGGCGAGTTTAAGTCTGCAGGCCATGGACTCACGATTAATTACGGAGTTAGTTTGTCCCCGTTTGGCGAGGCGTTTATTGCTTGGACAAATCGCGGCACCATTAAGCTCGCGTTTCTGCATGATCAGCTCAATTTCAACGCAGCGGTTGAGGAGTTGGCATGCGAGTGGCCCAATGCGCACTATGTGCATTCCGACATCGAAGCAGAGCAGCAATGTGCTCGGATATTTACTTCGCTCGCCGAACGCCGTAGTGCGGAAATTAACCGAAAGAACGGCGGACTAAAGATTTGGGTGAAGG
>NZ_LWFT01000221.1:0-27763 GCF_001635105.1 Oleiphilus sp. HI0079 | reverse complement strand
CGCAGATAGCTCGTTGCCTGTTGCGACAGTATATGATCTCTCACTTTCCTAAAACTGGCCCCTTCGACTTTCAGTCTCCGTGCAAGCGTACGCTTGCTAATAAACATGGAAGCCGCTGCCGCTTCTTCACTGAGTGTCCCTGGCGGGTGAGAGAGCATCAGCTTTTTTAGTTTGAGCTCGACGCTGTTTTCGCCTGCATGTAATTGCGAGAGCATCGCTTCACATTGCTTAAATGCGAGCAGGTAGTTTTGTTGGTTTGCGGAGATATTTCCTATCCGACAAACTTCAATTGGAATTTTAACCACGGTGTGCGAGTGCCCAAATGCGATCTGCCCAGGAATGCATTCCGCATACCGCTGATGGTAGGGCGGTTCGCGGTGTTTGAATTGCGTAATGGCTGTCTCAAGAGGTTTGCCAATAATATGTTGAGCACAATCAAAAAAGGTTATAGCCGAAGCCTCGGCGAGACATCGTTGCACTTCTTCGCTTACATCTAGGTCAAGATGGTAGTGACATTCAAGCCAGTCTTTACCTGCAATTAACTCGAGACGAACAAAGCTCATTCTTGTCGGAGAAAAGGTCTGAAACGCCTGCATGGCGGTGAGCAGGTTAGGGCTACTATTGACTAAAAAGCCCATTGCGCCATGCGCGCCTGGGGTGAGCATTTTCCCAACGGTTAAGCCAAAAGCTGGGTTCTGTGAGATGCGCAATGCATTTTCTAAGAGCCGAATTTGCTGGTCTGCGGTGAGTAACGTGCTCTCTTCGAGAAACTCCTCAACCGTAATTTGGGTGTTCGTTAGTAATGTAGGTAGATCTTGGGTTAGCAGGCCTAGAGCGCGCGCAATAAGGCGCGAATAGTTTGAAGGGATTGACGCAGCTTCGGGCGAAATATCGTGCTCCATGATGCTTTTTAGCTCCATTCGTATTCAGTCTTTCACAAGAACTTAATGACTAAGTGTCTTTTAATGACCTTTTGATGTCAATAAATGACCTCCTTATGTCTTGATATGACTTCCTGATGTCTTTAAATGACCTCAATCTGCCGAATGTTGAGCATTAAGCTTTTGCACGTTGTCGGGTAAAAACTGAAAGAGGTAAAGATGAGCAGCATTACGATTATCGAGCATGATGGAACCGAACATACCCTTGCTATCGAGGAAGGGGTTTCGTTGATGGAATTAGCGACCAATAACGACATCCCCGGCATCGATGCAGATTGCGGCGGCGCATGCGCCTGCGGCACCTGCCACATCATTGTCGACGATGCATGGTCCGAGAAGGTGGGTGGGCCCGCCGTAGAGGAAAACCAAATGCTTGACCTAACGCCTGAACGCGCAGCGACATCGCGTTTGTCGTGTCAGCTTCAGGTTACCGCTGCAATGGACGGGCTAGTAGTACGGCTGCCGGAGTTTCAAATGTAACCAGCCGCATTTCTGCGAAAGAGAATGCTGTGTGGTTGAACGTGACAATAAGAATAGACTTACGCTAGAGGGCATCAAATGAAGTTACTCGATCCGGTAATAGAGAAGAGCGCAGCGGTGATTCCCATTCCGCTTCAAATCAAAGGAGCGCAAGCATTTCAGCGTCTTAAAGCGACGCTTGGTTTAGCGCGTTCTATTCCTGTTTTTGAAGAGAAGCCTTTGCCTAGTGTTGACGCTTTGGCGATAGAAAATATTGACGTTAGCAACCCTTTTCTTTTCAAACAGAACCGCTGGCAGGAATACTTCAAACGTCTTCGTGATGAGTGCCCCGTGCACTATCAAAAGCAAAGCCCATTTGGCCCTTTCTGGTCTGTGACTAGGTTTGAGGACATCATGTATGTTGATAAACATCACGAGCTGTTCTCTGCTGAGCCGATTATTTCGATAGGCCCCCAGCCTGAGGGGCTCGAGATTCAAACCTTCATCGCAATGGATCCGCCCAAGCATGATGTGCAGCGGCAGGCGGTACAGGGTGTTGTGGCACCAAAGAACTTACAGGAGATGGAGCAGCTGATCAGACAGAGAACGTGTGATGTGCTTGATCATCTTCCTGTCGGTCAAGAGTTTGACTGGGTTGATCGTGTCTCAATTGAATTGACCAGCCGCATGCTTGCAACCTTATTCGACTTTCCCTACGACAAACGACGAAAACTCGCTGAGTGGTCGGATGTGGCATCCGCCTCGCCAGAAACAACGGGCGGTTCGAGCAATACAACCGAGGGCTTCGAGACTGCTGCTGAGATGGCAAAAGAGCTTTCCCTGCTTTGGCGTGAGAAGGCAGCGAAGAAAGCGGCCGGCGAAACGCTGGGTTTTGATCTCATGAGCCTATTGCTGTCGAATGACGACACGAAAGACATGATCGATCGCCCGATGGAGTTTATCGGTAACATGGTTTTGCTAATCGTCGGTGGAAACGACACTACGCGAAACTCGATGACTGGAGGAGTGCTGGCGTTAAACCAGTTCCCCGATGAGTTCGAAAAGCTTAAAGCGAATCCTAGCCTTGTGCCAAACATGGTGTCAGAAACAATCCGTTGGCAGACGCCGCTTGCCTATATGCGTCGTGTCGCAAAGCAAGACACTGAGCTAAACGGCCAGAAAATTAAAGAAGGCGACAAGGTCGTGATGTGGTATGTTTCGGGAAACCGCGACGAGCGCGCGATTGATCGCCCTGATCAGTTCATGGTTGATCGAAAGAATGCGCGGAAGCATTTATCGTTTGGTTTTGGCATTCATCGTTGTATGGGTAATCGCTTGGCAGAGATGCAGCTTAAAATTCTATGGGAGGAGCTGCTGAAGCGCTTTGATAAAATTGAAACCATTGGCGAGCCCACGTATGTCCAGTCTAACTTTGTGAAAGGTTACACGAGCTTGAAAGTGAAACTCACAGAGAGGGCTTAATTCGATTTTTCTGCCGCTCGATTAGCGGGTTAGCATGATGCTAACCCGCTAGTTCTCACTGTGTTCTTTATAGCTCCCAAACCGTGCCATCCCAAAGCATCGAGACTCGTCCGTAGTTTAAAGACTCTTTAGTACTGGAATCGCTCACAAACTCGGCTCTGAAGGCTAAGCCGTTGTGCCAAGTATACTGATAGGATAAATCTAAACGTTCTGGTCTATGCGCATTCGCATCTAACCCTGCGTCGCTTCCCAATATCGTTGATCCCGCTCCTGAAAGTATATTGTTGATTTTGAGAGCACTATAGCGCAGCGCAAGCTGGTGATTCAGATACTGCCCTCCAAGTGACAGGCTATAGCCTTGCTGCTTCAGTTCGGCATTTGACTGGCGAGTATTATCTTGCAGTAAACCGTTTGAGTTATGGAGCAGTAGCTCGCCTTCCAAGACATAAGTCGTTGTGTCGCTCTGCTTCCATAGTGCTTGTGTTTCTAGCCCGCTGATTTGAGTATCGCCTGAGAAGCGGGTATTCGTAGTCGTGGTAGCGGCGCCATGGGAATGGCCTCCCTCGGTTCGATCATCTTTGCGTTCGTTAGCTTCTGATCGAAAATACCATCCTCCAACGGTGAGTTGTACACGACCTTCAGTATGCTGGTAACGTGCGAAGACATCCCATGCTGGGCCTTCTGCTTGCTTATTTGCGGGAAAGCTGTCGCCCCGCCAGAGCTCGGTGCCAAACGTGCTCAACCCCTTTTCGCCATGCCACGTCATAAATTGGGCGCGCGCGCCGGCATCATTAAAGTGGTCCCCCAAGAATGCCTGATAGGGTAACGAAGCGTCCGTGAAGTTACGGTCACTCGGGTGAAGCGGGTTCTGAAGGCTAAATGCTCCTTTCATTTTTCCGCCCTCTAACTTGATGTGGCCGAGTGTATTGGTCCAGTGATATCCGCCAAAAGCCTGCTCTATTTTGGCTTCCAGGTCATTCTCATGACCATGTGCCGAGACTTCTGTATGCGCAAAAACGCCATCTTGATTTGCCCAAGTGAGCCGAATGTTTGCATCATTAATGGCGAATCCTGCCTCGTTCCCTTTTGCTTCGCCGCCCATCAAAACGCCGGGAATCTGCCATAGATTGTCATCGGCGATGCCTTTGTCTTGAGCGCTTAGATAAATACCGGCTTGCACCTTGGCTTGTGGCATATATAGAAAGTCTCCGTGCGCCAGAGCTGACTCAGGCGCAGCGAGAATTAACACTGCGCTATATCGTCCAACACGAAGTAATAATTGAGAAAGTCGCATGATCAATTCCATGGGTTGCTGAATCTTGGGTTGGAAATAAAGCTTTGATCGGTGAGGCTTTGGAGAAAGGCGAGTACATCATCCTTATCTTGATCGCTCATTACAAAGCCATTCACAAAGCTGTCTTTAAACGGGTTTTGTCGGCCGTCTCCAGCATAAGGCCCTTGGCTGATTAGACGTCCTCCCGCTGCGTAAATCTCAAGTACTTCTTCTAGCGAGGCAACGCTACCATCGTGCATATAGGGGGCGGTAAGCGCGATGTTGCGAAGTGACGGTGCCCGAAATTTCCCCATGTCTGTGGGGTCTTGGGTGATCTCAAACAAACCAGTGTTGTCGGCAGGGTAATCGCCGTTACCGCCGATATTGAATAAGCCTGTATTATGAAACGGACGATTAATGAAACTCATCGAGCGATCCATTGTTGAGTCGCTTAAATGGTAGCCTCCATGACAGTGAAAGCACTCTAGCTCCTCGCTAAAAAACAACCTTCTTCCTCTATGAGCAGAATCACTCAGCGCGCTGGCATCGCCTTGCTCAAAACGATCGAAGGGCGAGTTAAATGAGACCATGCCCCGCACGAATGTCGTTAAAGCATTTCGAATGTTATTAAAGTCAATTGGATCGCCGAGATCAGGGTAGGCTGCTGAAAATAGCGCTTGGTAACGCGCGTCATCTCGAATTCTTGTAAGAACGCGTTCTTTGTTGCTATCGGTAATGCCGTGTTCTACAGGTGCTTCGCTAAATAGAGGAATCAAGGCTTGTTGCTCAAGTGTGGTTAAGCTGCTGTTTGCCCATGTTTGCGTCGCGTTATAGGCGGCATTCATTAAACCTTGAGAGTTTCGTGCTAGTTCTTCACCGGTCGATCCGCGAGGCGTGGTTTTCCCATCGCTAAAGCCAAGAGCTTGTTCATGGCACGAAGAACAGGATTGGGATTCATTTCCAGAGAGTCGTGGGTCATAAAATAGATGGCGGCCAAGCTGAAATTTTGTCTCTGTCATAGGGTTGTTTAGCGGCTCAACGGGCAGAGGGTAACGCGTTGGAAGGTTCCAATTAAACGCGGCGGAATCGGTTGCTAAAGCACTATCTTGATAGGTCGTGCTGCTTTCGCCGCACGCGATCAGCCCCAAAAAAAACGAGGTAAAAAGAGCGGGGCGCGCAATGCAAATCCCGCGAAATAGGTAAGCACTCAACATATTAATTCACACGGAACACGGTTTGCGTGAGGGTTGAATCTGCTTTACCTGTGGAGACATCCATGCCTAGGGCTTTGAAGACGTTCGAACATTCTGGATCCGTCGCACCTGACATACAGCCAGGTTTGCCACCTAGGTCTTGGCTAAGATCGATATCTGCCACCAAGGCTGCAAAATCCATAGTGATAACGTCGCCGGCGGGGTCAAAATTGTTGAGCGTGAAGGTAGGGCGATTTGGTCTTGAGCATGTAGTCGGATCGCCTGTTTGAGGGTCGCCAACGCAGTTCGTGCTCCCCAAGTGAAAGTTCCAGACACCGGCACTAAACGCGAGATCACTCGGTCGGGTGATGCCACCGGCAGGCGCGATATCGAGACGAGCAAACTTATAGCCGTTTTGCCAGTTCCAATGCAGACTTGCTTGATCAAGTGGGTTTGGAGCCGTTGCTCGATCGAGATGGTTGAGTGAACTCGGCACGCCCAAGGTAAATTGGATCCCAACGAGTTGTGTCGACGAGGATACGGTAACCGTGCCGTTTACTTCTGTATTTGTGTCTTTCGTTGAGCCGCTGCAGCTTGTGTCTCTGTTCATAAAATCGAGCAGGGTAAGATTCTGATGGTTCCAGTCGTTGTCCTTGAGTTGTAGGTTGTAAGACTTGCCTGCTTCGTCTAAAAGGTGAACGTCATGAACATAGAACCGAAATTCCTTAACGGTAGCGTTAGTACTTGGGTTGCCGATTCCCGTTAATTGCGTTGTGCAATCGATAGCGACATTGTTTGCCTCGGCGGCAAAGGCGATCGCAACTTCTCGCTCTTCGTTTGCACCAACGTCGCTGGTGTTGCTGGATGAACAGGCAGATAAAAGGGCGCAGCTAGCAAGGGCTGCAAGGTAAAAATGTTTCATAGTGCTCTCGTTTAATTTGTTTTTCGAACCCTCGTGGGGTGATTTGTGAACAAACGGGTGAGCACACATTCATGCGTTTTATCCGTGCTTAAGACGGGCTGGAGAAATCGCAGCAAGGTCTATGACGAGCCGGCTTACACACTTTTGATCCTTGCGACGTCGAGCGCATTACCAAGCATAGGCTGCAGAACCAAAGCGTAAAGCCATGATCATCAAAAACGGTAAACAGAAATGTGTGCTTTTAAACGAGCGAAAAGGGTGGTGCGCGAGGAAGCTTAAAATACCGACTCGCTTCGCTTAAACGAAACGAGTATTGCGTATCGATTTGAAGAGATAGATCTAAATGAACAACCTGATCGGGCGTGAAGGCGTGGGCGAGAACACCGCCGGAGAACGGGCACTGCTCGGTCTGAGAGTGTGAAGACGGATGTTCTTGGTCTCCAAGGTAAACAAGTTGTGCGACATCGGATGACCCGATACAAAGCATTACCCAGCCGCTGCCGTTAGCCGACGACCCAGCCATCGTTCCGGTTGCGAACATGGCTTGCTGCAACAACATAAACAGCAACCAGTGCGCGACAAAGCGATGCTTAGCCCGAGGTTTCTGTGTTGCGTCGTATAAGGATGCCATGGAGGAAAAATTCTTATAGTGTAATAGCCACACAAATAGTAATGTAATTTGTCGATGATAAAAACGTTTTTGTGTCGCTTTTTTGCGGAACAGATTGGATTAATGGATTCAGGATACTTTGGTGGGGATTATGACGAGAAAACACATCTTTGCTGCGATCGTTTCAATGTACTGTGCTCTTGTGGCTGGCGTTCAGGCAGAGGATTCTTTAGTCACTGAGGCAAGAGAGCACGCCAGATCTTTGGGTATGTCTTTGAAGGGCGCTCTTCAGTCAAGTATGAAGGCGGACGGGCCGGTTGCTGCCATTGAGGTGTGCCATGTCAACGCTCCGGAAATTGCAGCGCAACTAAGCACTAATGGATGGCGCGTCGCCCGCACCGCATTGAAGGTGCGTAATCCGGAAAATACGCCTGATGAGTGGGAAGTCAGCGTTATGCAGGATTTTGCGATGCGCCTAGCAGAGGGGGAGAATCCCATAGCGCTTGAGGCGAGCAAGATAGAAAATGGCGAGTTTCGTTATATGAAAGCGATTCCGACTGCAGCGGTCTGCCTTGTTTGTCATGGTTCTGATATCGCAGCGCCGGTGGCCAAAAAAATTGCTTCTTTGTATCCTCAAGATCAGGCGACGGGTTTTACTGAAGGCGAATTGCGGGGCGCGTTTTCGCTACGTAAAACTGTCGTGGACTAAAAAGATAGATCTTTATTGGAAGACAAGCCGGGACATTGCCGGCTTGTCTTGCTGCTGAAAAACGCTTAAAAACGTGCGATCCAACCAATCATAAAGCCTTGTGTGGCGGTTACGTATTCAAAGGTTCCTCTGTTGCGATAATCGACCCACACAGAACGATACGATAGGTTAAGGTCAGACCAGTCGTTCAAGTGATACATGGCACCTGCATGAAACAAACTTGTAAAGTCTGTGTCAGCGCCTGCACCCACATCGGTATTAAAGTAAGCACGCCAGTTGTTTGAAATATCGTCCTCGAGACGAAAGCCAATCACGTAATCGATCCAATCTTCGTTTAAGTCTGCCTCTGCTAAGCGAGTGCCATTCACCAAATCGACAGTGGCTTTGCCATCGATATCCCACCAGCGGAGGCCAAAGGTGAAATCAAAGGTGGCTGTGCCGTTCGTGGAGCGTTTGAAGCCTTTCAATTCGAAAACGCCCTGACGTAAATCGATGTCAGCATTTGCTAAACCAAAACCGTTAACGAATAGACCATTGCGCTCACCGCCCAGTTCCATAAAACCGTAATCGACCCAATAACCCCAGCTATTATCCTTTACGCTTTCGAAACGAAACATGCCGGCCATCTCAAGATGATCCATGATAAATTCCGGGTCTACATCGACGTTTAAGGGTAGGTTCCCAACTCGGGCATCGCCTCCTATATTGACGGCTTGCGCGTAGATCTCGACGCTGTTTTGCCAGCCCGATGCCTCGGTTTGCGTGGCTTCTTCGGCTTGCACGAGACCGTTAAAAAATAGAGGGAGTGCGACGAACGCAGATGATCGGAGAAGTGATTTAATGGAGAGCGGCATAAAGTAACCCTTTTTATTGTAAAACGTGAAGGCTTGAGTCGTTAACAAATGCGGTTAACGGTTACTAACTTATAGCCTCTTCTTATGATTTGGCAACAAGAACTTCAGGCGATACGCGTGCTTCAAAAGGAGTAACAGGATTAACTGGAGTAATTGCGAGCGGCTTGAGACGCTTGAGAGGAAAGTAGAGCGAAGGAGGGGCAGAGTGTCGCGACCCTCCTTCGATAACGCGAAAACAAACTATGCTGCGATGATGCCGTTCTTTTGTTTCGCCGCTTGATCCGCAAGATACTCTTCATAGGTCCCTTGGAAATCGACAAGCTTTTTATCTTTAATTTCGATCACTCTCGTCGCGAGCGAAGAAACAAACTCTCTGTCATGACTCACAAAGATCAAGGTGCCATCGAAGGCTTTAAGCGCCTCGTTGAGTGACTCGATCGCTTCCATGTCCATGTGGTTCGTTGGCTCATCCATTACTAACACGTTGAGTTCCATCATCATCAACTTACCGAAGATGAGTCGGTTCTTTTCGCCACCAGAACACACCGCAACCTTCTTGTTAATATCGTCTTCGCTAAAGAGCATCCGCCCAAGCATGCCTCGAACGGCAAGGTCATTGTGTTTGGCGGTTTTCCACTGAGACATCCATTCGAAAACGGTGAGTTCCTTTGCAAAGTCTTCTTTACTATCTTGAGGGCAGTAGCCGATTTCAGCATTCTCTGACCATTTGGCGACGCCTGAATTAGGTTGGATCTTGTCGACAAGGCAACGTAGCAAGGTAGATTTGCCAACACCGTTTTCACCAATAACCGCGAGTTTTGCGCCCGCTTCAAGAATGAGGTCGTCTGAGGTGAATAGGGTTTCACCGTCATAACCGTGAGAAAGACCTTCTAATGTGAGCGCTTGACGATGCAATTTTTTATGTTGTTTGTAGCGGATGGATGGGCTAACTCGGCTGGATGCTTTAACTTCATCGAGCTGAATCTTCTCCATGCGCTTGGCGCGCGACGTCGCTTGCTTTGCTTTTGAGGCATTTGCAGAAAAGCGGTTAACGAAAGACTGTAACTCTTCGATCTCAGCACTCTTTTTGGCATTTTCTGAATGCAATTGTTCCTGAACCAAGCTCGCTGCGGCGGTATATGCCTCGTAGTTGCCCGGATAAATACGCAGTTCACCGTAGTCGATGTCGGCCATGTGCGTACAGACTTTGTTCAAAAAGTGACGGTCGTGCGAGATGATGATCATGGTACATTTTCGCTCATTGAGTATCTCGGCTAACCATTCGATTGTATGAATATCCAAGTTGTTGGTAGGCTCATCAAGAAGCAGTATGTCTGGGTTGGCGAATAGCGCTTGCGCGAGTAATACACGTAGTTTCCAGCCGGGGGCTACTTGCGCCATTAGTCCAAAATGCAGTTCTTCTTCAATGCCTGCCGATAACAAGAGCTCACCTGCGCGACTCTCTGCGCTGTATCCATCCATCTCTGCGAAAAGCGTCTCTAACTCGGCAACGCGCATGCCTTGTTCTTCGCTCATTTCAGGCAAGCTGTATATGTATTCTCGCTCCTGCTTCACTTCCCAAAGTTCAGCATCGCCCATAATGACGGTGTCGACCACGCTGAATTCTTCAAACGCAAATTGGTCTTGGCGCAGCGAACCCAGCTTCTCTCCTGGTGTGATTGAAACATTGCCCGCTGTTGGCGTTAATTCCCCACTTAGAATTTTCATCAGCGTCGATTTGCCGCAGCCATTTGCGCCGATCAGACCATAGCGATTTCCGTTTCCGAATTTGGCTGAAATGTTTTCAAATAATGGCTCGGCGCCAAATTGCATCGTGATGTTTGAGGTGGAGATCAAAGCGCGTGTCCTTGGAAAAAGTGAATACTGGCTTGGCGGATTATTGGTCTTTCAAAAAAAGAAAAAACAAGGTGAGCACAAGGGGCGCGAACTATAAATACCCAAGCGTTTAATGTCGATAGCAGTTGGTTAATTTGTGTGCAATTTCAGGCTTTAATTTGAATGCGGAAAAGCCGAGGGACGGGGACAACAAGTTTTACAGACTTTCACGTGTTAAATTTTGAAATTGACCATATGGTTATGTAAAGTGTGCGCCAAATCACGTTTTTCCAATTTTAACGCTATTAGGTACTTCGCATGCATTTGCTCGCATTTATGATCGTTCTTCGATTGGCAACCCGCTCTCACGCACCCGCTGCGCAAAATACGGATCGACTACGCAGAGATCTTTAAGACTTTTCGGTTACGGCGCTGCTTTGCCCCTTTAGCTCTCGCACAATGCTCCGTTAGCCATCGACCTTGGCAGAGAAGCGCTAGTGTCTATCCAACTGTAAATATCATCAAAGACATTTTGAGATTGTAGGTCGCGCGTCAACATATGGTAGCCCTTTGGGTATAGCCTCAATGTGTAGTCTAGATTCGCCTCATCTAGCTTACTTAGCATACGACATGTTGGGGTGCGTGGAATTACCTCATCGTTCTCTCCATATAAGATCAGGGTCGGAGTGGCGAGCATGGGGCTCAATGCCAGCGCCTTGTCCATTAGGTTTGTTAAACCATATACGGCATCAATTCTCGTCTCTTTTATAACCCGTTTATCCCGTGCCATTGCGCGTAGCGCGTCGACATTGTCGGTGGCAATGATGTTAAGACTCTCTCCGGTTGGCTTCCAAGACGGCGCGATGCGCACGGCAAGTGCCAGTGCCCAACGCTGATACCAGGGTTGCGTATCTCGTGCCCAAACCGCAGGTGCCAGGAGTGCCGCTCCAAAGACGGATTTATTCTCTGCAAGAGGCGTCGTTGCTAGTGCAGAAATGATCACGGCGCCCCCCATGCTTTCACCCACGAGGTAGATCGGTATGCCCGGGTATGTCTCCTCTAGCATCGCGACTAGCGCCACTAGGTCTGACTCTAATACTCCGTCACCCGGCCAGATGCCTCTATGCGCTGTCGCGCCAAAACCTCTCTGGTCGTAGGCGATGCAAGCGATGTTGTGCTTGTTCATGAAGCGACACATCGTTTCAAACGCTTGGCTGTAATCGTTGAATCCATGCAGTGCGACAATTATGGCGGTAGGGTTGTCTGGGGGCTCTGATTGTGACAGAAATGGCAGCCGATACCCGTCACTCGTAATGAACGCTTGTGACTCTAGCTTCGCTTGCGTGTTTACCGGATCCATTGGCTGAACGAGCGGCGCAGAGCACGCACTCAACACGACTGCGAACATCAAGATTAAAAAAAACGGCATAGACTGGTAGGTTCTCGGGATTTGATTAAAGCTACTTTAGCACCGGTTATTGGCTCGTTGAATGGTTGTGATTATCGCGCTCTTTGAGGCGTTGATTGCCTTGCATATCGTCGATGACCATAATCGGTGTCATAAAACGGTCATGAGCGACTTTTAAAGTCGCTTTAATGGTCATCATGCTCTGAAAAGATTCTCGGAGCGAATATCTTGGAACTACTTCTTCGTCGTAATTATCTCGTGCTTTTAGTACAACAAGCCAGTGATGAACATGTGTTGGTCGAAACGTTAGCGGGAGAAAAGTTTCATGAGCGCTGGCTTGGGTTCGGTTTGTCTGGCAGCTCGGGAAGACCCCTTTTGATTCCTTGCAATGGGTGGCGCTATTCATCGGAAGATAGCTGGCAATACCTCGACAAGGGGGAGTATCTTGCTGGCAGTCAAACCCCCTCAGGAATTGTGGGAATGATCGACAACAATCTTCCTGTCATTGTCGAGCGTTAATATTTGTTTGGTTTTTAGGTGCTGAACTAGTGCTTCCTGCTTCTAATTGCATGACAATATGTTCGCGATGGCTGGTCGTGTTTCGGAAGCTTGCTTGCGCCCATTTTTATTTCAAGTTGGCATGTGTATTTTTGAGTAGAGGTGATGATGACTATCAAGGTAGGGATTAATGGGTTTGGTCGTATGGGTCGACTTACAATGCGTGTGGCGTTTGAGTGGGACGACGTCGAGATCGTACAGATTAACGACCCTGCAGGGGATGCCGCGACCCTAGCGCACCTGCTTACTTTTGATTCTGTTCATGGGATATGGCATTACGAGGCCTCCTCTGAGGGTGAGACCATGTTGGTCGCTGGAAAGCGCATTGCTTGTACGAAGAACAAGTCAATTTCCGAAACGGATTGGTCTGCCTGCGATGTTGTGATTGAAGCAAGCGGTAAAATGAAAACGAAAGCCTTGTTGCAAGCCTACTTGGATCAGGGTGTTCGGCGCGTCGTAGTCAGCGCACCAGTGAAAGAAGAGGGCGTGCTCAATGTCGTGATGGGTGTGAATCACTCGCTCTATAATAAAGAGGCGCACCGGATTGTTACGGCCGCATCTTGCACGACCAATTGCCTTGCGCCGGTTGTAAAGGTCATACACGAAAAACTGGGAATAGTTCACGGCTCGATGACCACAATTCATGACATCACCAATACACAAACGATTCTCGATGCTCCGCATAAAGATCTGCGTCGGGCGCGTGCCTGTGGCATGAGCCTTATTCCTACGACAACCGGCTCGGCTACGGCAATTACCCATATTTTTCCTGAGCTCAAGGGTAAGCTGAACGGCCATGCAGTGCGGGTGCCGCTTGCTAATGCTTCGCTTACCGACTGTGTGTTTGAAGTAAGCCGACCGACAACGGAGGACGAAGTAAACGGCTTTCTTCAAGAAGCTGCCGAGGGCGAGTTGCGTGACATCCTTGGTTTTGAGACTCGGCCGTTGGTGTCCATCGATTACAAAACAGATCCGCGCTCAAGCGTGATTGATGCGCTTTCGACCATGGTGGTGAATGATACGCAGGTAAAACTGTATGCTTGGTATGACAACGAATGGGGCTATGCAAACCGAACGGCTGAGTTAATGCGCATGGTTGGACGGATGGATATGGAGTAACACCTCATGGCGTTGTTGGGGAGATCATCTGGGGAGCTGTCTCCAGAAATTCGTCAGTACATGGTCGTGACGGGCAACTACTGGGCGTTCACATTGACCGATGGCGCGCTGCGGATGCTGGTTGTGCTGTATTTTTATGGCCTCGGTTATAGCCCCTTACAAATCGCGATGCTGTTCATCTTTTATGAGGTGTTTGGTGTCATCACCAACCTGGTTGGTGGCTGGCTAGGTGCTCGGCTAGGTCTGAATCGCACCATGAATATCGGTTTGCTAACGCAGGTTGTTGCTTTAGCGATGTTACTGGTGCCGGCAGCTTGGTTAACCGTGCCGTGGGTTATGGCGGCGCAAGCGCTGTCGGGCATAGCCAAAGACTTGAATAAGATGAGCGCTAAAAGCTCTATCAAGTTGCTCGTACCCTCAGATGCCCAAGGTCAACTCTATAAATGGATTGCGATTTTGACGGGCTCTAAAAATGCCTTAAAAGGAGCTGGCTTTTTTCTCGGAGGGGCCCTTCTGAGTCTGATTGGGTTTGAGGGTGCTGTGTTCAGCATGGCCTGCATGCTCGCTGCTGTCTGGATGTTTAGTGTAATTGTGCTTAAAAAAGACTTGGGTAAAGCCAAAAATAAGCCCAAATTTACTGAGATTTTCTCTAAGAGCCGAGCGATTAATTATCTTTCAGCGGCTCGAATGTTTTTATTTGGCTCTCGCGATGTCTGGTTTGTTGTTGCTTTGCCTGTGTATCTCGCCAGTGAGTTTGGTTGGGATCACTGGACTGTGGGTGGTTTTCTTGCAGCATGGATTATTGCCTATGGCTTTGTTCAGGGCTTTGCGCCAAAACTAACCGGGCGGAAAAACGGAAGAGTGCCAGACGGCGGCGATGCGCTTGGTTGGGCGTTTTTGCTTGCCGCGCTTCCGGCGTTCATTGCTCTTGCGTTTGCGTTTGACTGGTATACACAGCAGGCACTGATCATCGGCTTGCTCGTGTTTGGCGCATTGTTTGCCATAAACTCCTCCCTGCATAGTTATTTGATTGTTAGCTATGCTGGGGAGGATGGCGTCTCGCTTGATGTCGGTTTTTACTATATGGCAAACGCGATGGGGCGGCTGATCGGCACGGTGTTATCGGGATGGCTTTATCAAGCGTATGGGCTAGAGATGTGCTTATGGGTTTCGGCGGCGTTCATTCTAATCACCGCACTAATCTCTTTCGGTTTGCCGAAACATGCATCTAAATTGGGCGTTGAACTGTAAGCGCCTCGCTCGACCTGTCGCGTCTCAGTCTTTGCGCATCTGCGAATTAGCAGCTAACTTTAGAGTCATACGTTTATGTGAGCAGAGAGCGCTATGGATAATAAAAAAAGTTTAGTGATTCGTTTTGTCGATGGCAGCATGGTGTCGTTTGATTTTGCCAAGCAAGTGTTAGACCCAATGCAGCTTGTTAAAAACATCGATAATGCGCTTAAACAGCCTTATATGTCTGTCGAGGCCGAGGGCGCTTTGCACCTTTATCCTCGGGAAAACATCAAATCCATACAGGTTTATCCAAGTCCAGAGAAGCTCCCGGACTACGTCATTCGTGGTGCAGAGTATTCTGCAGGATAGGCTTTGACTCGTTTCGGAATATTACTGTGTTTTCCTTTAGGGTGATGAATGGGCATCTTCGCAGGTTTGGCTTTAATAGAAGCGTTAGTTGTGACCATCGTGTTGATCTTTGGTGCCGTTATGTCTGGCGTCATGGTCGGGCGGTATTTTCTCAAACACTATTCAGCAGATGAGGCCCCGCCTGTTGGCTCGTTAGTCGCCGCGCTCTTTGCGTTGTTAGCGTTCTTGCTCGCGCTCACCTATAGCACGACTTCGAATCGCTTTGAGGAAAGAAAGCAGTTGTTACTTGATGAGGTTAATGCGATTGGGACGGCCTACCTGAGAGCGGACTTCATTGACTCAAATGCGTGGCGAACAGAATCAAAAGAACTGTTGAAAAGCTATGTGGCTCTGCGTGCCAATGTTGTTGATCAAGAGGCCGATATTGGTTTCATACTTGAGCGATCGGAAGTTCTTCACAAAGAGCTTTGGCGTATTGCGGTAAACGCGGTGCGCGCAAATAGAGACCCAGCCCACCTTGCTTATGCAACGTCATTGAATGATGTTATTGATCTTCATACCTCTCGGGTAGTGGTGGCACTTAAATATCACATTCACCACACGGTTTGGCTTGTTCTCATGACGGTATCGGTGCTCTCGATGTTCGCCATGGGCTTTCAGTTTGGTTACGGGGGTGGCCGCCGCGTGATGTTGTGTTTTGTATTGGCGCTTACCTTTAGTCTTGTACTGATGATGATAGAAGACTTAGATCGCCCATTGGAGGGGACGATCACCGTCGACAATCAGCCACTCGCTGAATTGCTGAAAACGATGTGACGCGTTAACGTATTCTTGTCTTAGTTAGCTTCGAGCCTCTTTGCTCTTTACTCGCTCGTCCTGATGGATTGCTTCGAATGACGCTCTCCCTGACCGCATTTCCCGTGTTTTAGACGAGTTAAGTCGGATACTCAGCTAGCGCTTGCGGTTAAGCTTTAGTGGAACGTTAATTAACACAAGGTGTCTGATGGCATGAGTCTTTATGAGCAGTACGTCTTACCACATTTGATCAATTGCGCTTGTGGCTCGCCGCCTATTTTAAAACTGCGGAGTCAACTTGTTCCCCAGGCTGAAGGCGCTGTGCTGGAAGTCGGCATGGGTTCGGGTATTAACTTGCCTTTTTACGATACCAGCAAGATCGATTATGTCTGGGGCTTAGAGCCTTCACTCGGTATGCGAAACAAAGCCGCAAAGCGGCTAGCCCAAAGCCCTGTTAAAGTGCGTTGGCTTGATTTACCTGGCGAGAAAATTCCCTTGGAAGATGACTCCGTCGATACCATTCTTCTGACATTTACACTTTGCACTATTCCCGATACGGCCAAAGCACTGGCGCAAATGCGACGCGTGCTGAAGCCGAATGGCAAGCTCTTGTTTTGTGAGCATGGTGAAGCGGAACATGCGCGCGTCAAAAAGTGGCAAAATCGTTTGAATCCGGTTTGGTCGAAACTAGCGGGCGGTTGTCAGCTTAATCGTCAGATTAGCGGCTTGATCTCGGAGGCAGGCTTCGCGATTGAACGCGCGTCTTCGTTTTACGTCCCAAAAACCCCGCGCTTTGCAGGTTATATCTACACAGGTGAGGCACGTATTGCTTAATAACACCTGTTTGTTTTTTTTGTGCGCCTAACCATCGCTAGGCCTTGGTTTTCGTGCGCGTGTAAGACGTATGCTGCATCGTTCTAGAAAAGTCTGCTCTGGGACATCTAATTAGTCAGGAAGAGGGCGGGTCCAGTCGTTCTTTTGCATGAGTGACCTCATTGAACCGTCTTTTTTAGCCGCGCAATCCGAGCATTGACAGTTGTGATGGTGCTTTCCGGAATCTATAGGTCCATGGCTAAGTGAACGGTTGAGGGTTTTATCACGCTAGAGATATCTTGAATGTTGAAAGACTCTAGGCGTTGATCGGTTGCGTGCAATGCGTGGTTGATCCGAGCGCACTCTCCAATATAAACATCGCCATGGTCGATAATGTGCAAACTCTTATCTGTGCAATAAGTGAGCAGGCGCGCGCGGCGGCGGCACAGTCTTTGCTGAGTCGAGAGTGCTCTCTAAAAAGCGGCAAACTCATTCGATGGTGTCAACAAGCTGTAATACGGCATCCGCACACTTTGTGCTGTTCTGAATGGAACTTTGATCACAATAATTGCGTTTAAATTGTTTGAGAATACGGGGCAGCTAGGGAGCAGTCAGCGTATAACAATAACCAGAATCCAAAGAGATTCGATGCAAGGGAGTAAGCTATGCTTGATAAGAGCTTAGTGTCGGGGAAATCTTTCCGCGATGACAAAAATTTTCCACACGGTTTTAGCCGCAGCGGCAACTTTTCAAGAAACGAATCCGATCTATTAACACGTGCTGGAGCGGTCGCAAATGCGCTTGCTAATGGCACCTTAGAGCCAACATCCAAGGCACAAAAACAACTCTTGGCGGTATGCCGTGGTGAACGAGATGCGAGTACCGAATTCGAGCGAGTTTGGTTGAAGTATGTCGATGCCGTTGGCAGCAAGCGTTGCGTGTTCAGTTTTGCATCAACAGGTAATCTTGCTTCTAGCGAAAGCCGTGTTTACGCGAAGGACTTTCTAGCTTAGGCAGTTCCTTCAAGCCAGATAAAGTGTTGTACGTTGCGGGTTGCGCGAGTTGCGCGATGAGGGTGTTGTTTGTATAGTCGCGCCCTCATCCTCAGTTGTTTTAACGCAGTTTGATACACGCCAATGCAACACTTTTTTTCACATAGCACGGCCGGAATGCAAAACCGCTTTATGGTGTTTGCGTTCGTGTTTGCGGTGCTTGTGCATGTTGTCTTGTTTTTTCTGCTAGATGGGCTTTTCAAGCCGAAAGCCTATGTGGCCGATCAGACTTCCTATCGTGTATCGCTAAATGCACGCGCAGATGACTCGCAAATTACCCCAGACCCCGAGTCAGTCGTTCATATCCCCGCCAGTCAACCTTCGCCAGCAAAGGCAGAGCCTCAAACACTACCTAAAAAAACGATTGAAAAGACCTCGCCAGAGCCGCTAAAAAAGATCGCAAAGGCAGATCAAACGGAAGCTTTAAAACCTGATGTGGAACGCCAAGTACCGCAGCAGCTTGCACAGCCCACTAAGAAAGCGACAGCGAAAAGTGTTCAGCAAATTACCAGCACTGAATTTAAGCAAAGACGCATTAGTCAACCGGAACGAGAAGTCAAAAAGCCGGAGCAAGAAGAACCGGAAGCCAAGAAACGGCAGGTTATTAATGAGCAGGCAAGCGCTGATATCGATGCCAAGCCCAGCGATTCAGCAGATAGCGAGCCGGCTAAACAGGAAGCAGTCGCAGAACAGGCGCAAGCGAATGAAACCCCGGCTGAAGAGCCGCTGCCAAAAGTTCGCGAGCCGCAATTTCAAATAGGCAGCGCAAACAATCCGAAGCCAACCTATCCTCAAAGAGCCATCAACCGTGGGTGGGAAGGTGATGTGGTGCTGGGTGTCCATATCGACGCGGATGGCACTGTCACTTATGTTGAAATTCTTGAATCCAGCAATGTCTCTGCGCTTGATTTTGCTGCGTACTCAACGGTGATGGATAGCTGGCGATTCTCTCCAGCTGATGAGGACGAGCGCGAATTGAGGGGCTACGTTACGGTTCCGATTTCATTTCGGATCAATTAATCGTTGACGAATTCGTCGCATCCTCGTAAAGTCGCACACCTGCTTGAGGTGCTCAATTACCAGTTCATGGTGAGCGAGTGAAACGGGAAGATTGGTGTGAATCCAACGCTGCCCCCGCAACGGTAAGCAAGTAAAGTTTGTCATCCTCGCCACTGTGCATTCAGCATGGGAAGGCCGTCAAACTAGGGTAAATCCCAACTTGTGAGCCCGGAGACCGGCCTGAAGCAAATGTTGTAATATTGCGGAGGGCGATATTCGGGATTGATAACCGTTGTTGTCGCTTTGCGCGTGTTTTCATCTTTCCGATCTCTTTCTCTGCACGTTTGAATATAACGTGAGCTGAGTAATGGTATCCCGACTATCAATATATAGTGCGCTTTTTTTCGCCTGTACGGTGTTGCATGCGAATGAACATGTGCAGCATGAGCAGGTTGTTGTTATTGGTTCGCGCTCGTCTGCTAATGATATTGATGTCGACGTCATCCCAAGCCATGTTACCGTCGTTCAAACTAAAGACTTATCAAGCTCTTATTCCAGCGTTGCTGACGTGCTAAAGGCACAGGCCGGCGTTCAAATCCGTCAACAAGGCGGGATGGGCTCGTATTCTTCACTTAGTATTCGGGGCTCTACGGGTGCTCAGGTCAATGTGTACCTAGATGGCGTGCTTTTAAACAGTGCCCAGGGCGGGGCCGTTGATTTGAGTGAGCTGTTGCTCGATTCCGTAGAGCGCATCGAGATTTATCGTGGGTATGTACCTTTGCAACTTGGCTCTGCCGGAATTGGCGGTGCTGTAAACGTTGTGACCAAGCAATCGAAGCAGACCGGTGGCCATATCAGCTTGACCTATGGCTCTTTCAACTCGAGTAAGTTTGCGGCTTCAAGCAGTATCGTTGCCGAGGACATGCGTTTGCGTGGCAGCGTAGAGCGCGTTTCTTCAGACAACGATTTTGATTTAGTCAATGACAACCAAACTCCGTCAAACCCGCTTGATGATCGCGATGAAACGCGACAGAACGCCCAATACGATCAACTGAGCGCGGCGCTATCGGGAGACTATGCGATACGCCCCGATATGACATTGTCGGGTCTCGCTCAGTATTACGATCGCGCGAAAGGCATCCCCGGTGTCGTCAACGACCCGACCAACAAAGCACAGTTTGATACGGAATTTTTTATGTTTAGTACTGGTTTAGATCACCAGCTAACGAAGGCATGGGATTTGAGTTATCAGCTTGCGCTTAGCCAGCGTGACACATTGTATGACGATACCCAAAACAAAGTCGGTTTGAATGCGAACCTAGAGGCGGCCACGACACAATCAATCGACGCTAAAGTACACGCTCGTCAACGCTTGAAGCAGAGCATCCTTCACTACGAAGTCGCTGCGAATCAAGAGACTTACGACAACCACGATAAGTTGCGAGAGATCCGGTTTGAAGCGCAAAGACAGCAGTATTCGCTCGGCTTGCAGGGCGAATGGTTTAGCCGTGACGATGCGTTTTCAGTGATGGGACAAACCCGGTTTCGAGCTGTGTCGGATGAGACGGATTTACTTACTCAAGATGATCGTTCTGAGCAAAGCTTTGATGCTCAACTCGGGTTGAATTACCAACTGAATCGCTCATTGAAGTTACGCACTAGTCTATCTCGCGATATTCGCCTACCTAGCTTGTACGAATTGTATGGTGATGATGGCAGCGCAATCGGCAATGCGGATCTAGAAGATGAAGTCGCTCTAAATGCAGAAGCTGGATTCCAGTTTTCTTCCACGGCGAGTTTAGCCTCGTTGACTGCGTTTTATCGAGATCTTACCGATGCGATTGTGACGATCTATGACGCCAGAGGAATTGGTAGGGCTGAGAATATCTCCTCGGCGCTTTTGTATGGCTTAGAGTTTGATGGCGAAGTTTCACTCTATGATGCGTGGAAGCTTGGTGCCAAAGGCGCATGGGTAAATTCTGAGGATCGATCTCAAGTTGTGGGTTTTCGCGGAAACCCACTCCCTGGGCAATACGAATATACGAGCGGCTTAGTGAATCAATTTTTGTGGCATTCCTATCTTGCTGAAATCGAATTCGTTTATCGAAATGAGGGTTTCTACGACCGCTCTGCGACTACGGAATTGCCCGAAAGCAAGCAAGTGCATGCCGCGCTTAAATACAGTTTTTCTGATCACCAAGTTGAGTTGGTTGGTCGCAATCTAACCGATGAGAGAATTGAAGACTTTAATCGCTATCCAGCGCCGGGTCGTCATTTTTATCTGTCTTACAAGTACGTTTTTTAACAGGGGTAACACTATGGAAGTTCGAAACATTTTTAAAAATGGGTTGGTCATGTCGGCCGCAATCTGGCTTGCTGCGTGTAGTAGCAGTAGTGATAATCCAGATTTTTCAGTGGATTGTAATGATTGCGCGGTGATCACGGGAGTCTCTGCAGATTACGCATCAAGCACAATCGACTTTGCTGAGACGAGCATGATGTTTTCGAGCCAAGGCGGTTTTGCTGCACAAGACTATTCTGACATGCGAGCGGTGACCTATGGTGACCACTTTTACCGAATCAATCGCGGTAGCTTGAGTTCAATCGCAAAATACTCGTTTGCTGATGGAGTGAACCCAATCTGGGAATTCTCGGTAGGCGCTGATACAAACCCCTATGACGTAGTGTTTGCTTCAGAAACCAAAGCGTATGTCTTACTTTGGGAGTCAAACGAGATTCTTGTGATCGACCCCAGTGTTGCTAGCAATGCGGACGAAGCAGACTTCATTGATGAAGCGGCATCGATTGATTTAACTGCCTACGATGAAGGGCTTGGCGCGACGGCGGCGGCCGGAATCATCGACGGCAGCAATCTGTACGTTTTGCTGGAGGGCTTGGATAGCACGTATGCACCGCAAACATCTCGCCTTATCAAAATAGACACGTCAACAGATACTGTCACGCAAGCCCTTGATCTGACCGTTAAAAATGCAGGCGATATGGATTTGTATGGTACGAATATTTACGTTGCGGGCAAGGGTCGTTACGCGAGTATGAACCGGCCGGTTGAGCTTACTGGTGGTATTGAGAAGATCGATATTTCAGGTATGACGATGACCAGTACCTTGCTTGTTGACGATGATGACGTGAATGTTGGCGCACAAATCATGGAAGTTGAAATCGCAAGTGCATCGAAGGGATATTTGACGCGTTACAACGCTTGGGGTGACCTTGATGTGATCACGTTCGATGCGGGAACAGGCCTTGTCTCCAATGCACCGTTAACCGATTACAGCAGTATTGACGCGCGCACTATTGAAATTGATAACGCCAATCAGCTTTGGGTAGGAATCGCTGATTTCGCAGCACCGCGTATCGATGTAGTGAGTACTTCAACAGACTTGCTAGAAGGTACCGTTAACTTACTCAACAATCCGGCCGCAATTCGTTTTGCAGATACAACAAACTAAGTAGCGCTCTATGACCACGCTGATGATTCAGGGCACCACTTCTGATGCCGGTAAAAGCACCTTGGTTGCGGCGATTTGTCGCATCCTCCATCAGCGTGGTTTGGATGTTGTTCCGTTTAAACCTCAGAATATGGCGCTCAATAGTGCGGTCACGGTTGATGGTGGTGAAATCGGAAGAGCGCAGGCCCTACAGGCACTTGCGTGCGGCCTAGAGCCACATACGGATATGAATCCGATTCTGCTGAAGCCAAATACCGATATTGGTGCGCAAGTGATTGTGCACGGTAAGGCGCAAGGCAACATGGATGCGCAAAGCTATCATCAATACAAGCGCTTAGCGATGGACGCCGTGCTGGAATCGCATCGCAGACTCGAAGAACAATACCAACACGTGATTGTAGAGGGTGCAGGTTCGCCAGCCGAGATCAATCTGCGTGACCGCGATATCGCAAATATGGGGTTCGCGGAGGCCGCAGACTGTCCCGTTATTATTGTTGCCGACATCGATAAAGGGGGCGTCTTTGCTCACCTTACGGGCACCCTCGATTTACTGAGTCAAAGTGAGCAGGACCGCGTCGTTGGCTTCGTGATCAACCGGTTTCGCGGCGACATCAAGCTACTCGAAAATGGCTTAGAATGGCTCGAAAGTAGAACGGGTAAGCCGGTGCTTGGGGTTTTGCCTTATTTGCATGGGCTAAATCTTGATGCTGAAGATGCCTTACCTCAAAACAACGCAGAGCAAACGGGCATATTCAATGTGGTTGTGCCCGTGCTGCCAAGAATCAGCAATCACACGGATTTTGAACCTTTTCGTCTGCACCCAGAGATCAACTTTACTTATGTTCCGGTTGATAGCGAGATTCCGCCTGCGGATTTGATTATTTTGCCCGGCTCAAAATCGGTGAGGGATGACTTGGCTTTTCTCAAAGAGCAGGGTTGGGAAGCCGCGCTTCAAAAGCATTTACGTTATGGTGGTAAGGTGCTCGGTATTTGCGGTGGCTATCAGATGCTTGGCAAGCGGATTGAGGACTCTCAAGGTATTGAGGGTGAAGCGGGTTCAAGTGCTGGATTTGGCTACCTGGATTTAACGACAACACTGACGGGTGACAAGGCGCTAAAACAGGTTAGGGGTAAGTTTGTTGTAGGCAACGATATCGTGACAGGCTATGAAATTCATGCTGGTCGGTCGACAGGAGCTAGCTTAGAGAAGCCGTTTATCGAATACGATAACGGGCAGTTCGATGGCGCAATTAGTGAAGATGGGCAGATAGCCGGCACTTATTGGCATGGGCTAGTAGATACACCGGGGGCACTAGATGCAATCCTGGCGTGGGCAGGCTACAAGGCCGCACAGCCCTTGGATTATGTAGCCTTGCGTGAAGCATCCCTAGATAGACTCGCCACGGAGTTTGAGCGCGCCTTAGATATGGATAAACTAATGACGATCTTAGAGGGGCGAGTATGAAGCACCTAATACTGGGTGGCGTTAAATCTGGCAAAAGTCGATACGCAGAAAACTCGGCGAGAACGTTATCTGACAAGGTTGCGGTTGTAGTCACCGCAGAACCTTTAGACGAGGAGATGAAGGCACGCATCGCACGTCATATCGCTGATCGCTCTGCACATTGGCAAACTAAAGAAGCGCCTATCGATCTCGCCGCTGCGTTAAAGCAACTGGACCGCGACCCAAGTGTTGAGGTTGTGATTGTTGATTGCTTAACCCTCTGGATTACCAATTTGCTTGTAAAACCCAAGGTCTCCGACCGCCTCGCGCACTATGTCGCCGAGTTCGAAAAAGAGCTTAAGCATTTCACTAAACCACTGCTACTTGTTTCCAATGAGACCAACATGGGCATCATGCCTGTTGATGCATTATCAAGAAGGTTTTGCGATGAGACGGGTAGGCTGCACCAGCGCCTTGCAGCTGCTGTTGATCGGGTTGATTTAATCGTTGCGGGACTGCCTGTGAGCGTCAAGCCATGACGTTGAATCTCGACATTCAAGGTCTCTGCTGGGATGTGCCCAACACGCAGCGTCGTATTCTTGATCACATTGACCTTTCTATTCAGGAAGGGAAGTTCGTCGGCCTTATTGGGCCAAACGGTGCGGGAAAGTCGTCGCTCATGCGGAGTGTTTATCGCGTGCACAAGCCGAGCTCTGGCAAGGTATTGGTAAACGGCAAGGACATCTGGAGCATCTCAACGAAGCAAGCGGCGCAGCAAACTGCGGTGATTCTCCAAGAGCAAAGCGAGCATATGGGTCTGACTGTACGAGAGGTTGTCGCTCAGGGCTTGACGCCACATAAAGGTCTGTTTGAGCCGGACTCTCAGCAAGAGATGAAGCGTATCGATGAGTTGATTGAAGAGTTTGAGTTAGACAGCATGTCGAAGTCCTTGTTTTCCAATTTATCGGGTGGAGAGAAACAGCGCGTTTTTCTGGCCCGCGCAATTGTTCAGAACCCGTCGTTACTCATTATGGATGAGCCAACGAATCACCTCGACATTCATTTTCAGCTCGAGGTATTGCGCTCAGTCAAAGCCATGCCGCTTACGGTGTTTGCGTCCTTTCATGACTTGAATTTGGCCGCCGCGTTTTGCGACGAGCTGCATGTTATACACCGAGGGCGTATTGTGGCTTCTGGCTCGCCGCAGCAGGTTATAACGGAAGATATGATCGGGGATGTGTTTAGAGCCTGTTGTGTTGTTGATCAACATCCACTTTACGGCCATCCTCGGATTAGCTATGCATATCATGCTTTGGGGGAGAATAATGACGCCTAATGTTGTGTTCACCCTAGCTTGGTTGTTGATCACGCTTGTCAGTCTTGTGGCGTCTATGGCGTTTGGTGCGGCCAATATCTCGATGCAGGATGTGGTTCAAAGCATTTGGGGCTTGGTCTTTGAACTGGGTTCCAGCGACCTTGAGCCGCTTGTTGGCGAGGTAAAGCAGCGTATTATCTTAGAGTTACGAGCGCCGCGTGCTGTCTTGGCATTTTTAACGGGAGCAGGGCTCTCGCTCGCCGGTGCGGTGTTGCAAACCGTTACCAGAAACCCGCTGTCAGACCCTTACTTATTTGGTATTTCTTCGGGCGCTTCATTTGGCGCGGTGTTAGTCATTGCGAGTATAACCGGCACGTCTTTGGGCGCGGCATCCGCCTTTAGTGAGTTCACGATTACGGTGGGCGCGTTGCTAGGTAGTCTGCTCTCGGTTGTGTTGGTGGTCGCACTTGCCGGCCGAAGCGGCAGTATCGAGCGTATGCTTCTCGCTGGAGTGGCTTGCTCATTTATGTTTAGTGCAGCGACAAGCTTGGTTCTCTATATGTCGGATCCTTTGGCCGCATCGTCGCTTATTTTTTGGACCCTTGGTAGTTTTTCCCGAGCAGAGTGGTCGAGCCTAACTGGTGTGATTGTTGTCGTGGGGGTGGGTTTGCTGGTTTTTATTTCATTTTCGAGACCGCTTAGAGCCATGCTTGCCGGTGATGAAAGCGCACGTGCGCTGGGTGTTTCTGTCGTGAAGCTTCGTTTAGGAATGCTATTACTAAGCTCCCTGATGACCGCAGTATTAGTCGCGAATTGTGGCGGGATTGGTTTTGTCGGTTTGATGATCCCTCACATTGTTCGTCGTTTGATTCAGGGTCGCACAATTAATGTCTATATCGCTACCGCATTATTAGGCGGTGTATTTATGGTTTGGGTCGATGTTCTGGCGCGAACACTCCACGGTGATTTTGAACTACCGGTTGGCATCATTACCGCTGCTATTGGTAGTACCTTTTTTCTGCTCGTCTTATATCGAAGAGAAACGCATGCATCGTAAGTTGTTTTTGGGTCTTATCCAATCCGTGCACCTTGGCCGGTATTTCCAAGCATTAAAGACGGGCCTGATGTGGTTTCTGTTATGTATGGCATGTGCGCACGCAGCCGCCGATGGCTTAAATCATTCAGCCCAAGCGGAGTCTGTTGAGCGCATTATTGCTTTGTCGCCGCACTCTGTTGAAATTATTTTCTTGCTGGGCGCAGGCGATAAAATTGTTGGTACCACTGAGTTTGCAGATTACCCGGAAGCCGCGCTCAATATCCCGAGGATCGGGAATTATGATGGTATTCAGATAGACCGCGTCTTGGAATTGCAGCCCGACGTCGTGATTGCCTGGGAGGGCGGCAACCCAGCAAAGGACTTGGCGCGTATTAGATCACTTGGGATTCCTATTCACTTAAGCAAGACGAAGCGACTTGAAGATATTCCACTGGAAATTCAAGCGATCGCCAAGCGGATTGGTTATGAGCAACAAGGTGACGCGTTGGCTAGTGCTTATTTAGAGCGCTTAGAGGCATTGCGCAACCGATATCAAGACGCTGCGAAGGTACGGTTTTTCTATCAATTGTGGTCTAAACCGTTGCGCACAATGGCCGCGGGCAGCTGGATTAATCAACTGTTTAGCGGTTGCGGTGGAGAGAATGTCTTTAGCGATCCAGCACTGGATTATCCGCAGGTGAGTTTGGAAAGTGTCATTGAAAAGCAACCGGATGTGATTGTCGTACCGACGCATCATGGCGGGGAAATAGCCGTTGAAATGTGGCAGAACTGGCCTGAAATTCCCGCTGTTAAGAATGAGCAGATCGTATTTTTTGATGGCGATTTATTGCATCGATTTTCGTATCGAACCTTGGATGGCATGCAGCAGGTGTGCGAGCGATTTGATGCGATAAGAACACAGAGCACGTTGAGTAAGTGAGTTTTAAGTGGCCCGCATTGGGCACCATAAACACTGAACGAAGTAACAGGAGCGAGTAATGACTGGCGAGAGCGATAAGAACGAAGCGCACAAAAAGAAGATGCAAAAGCAAAAAGAAAACGTGGATGCGCACATCGCAGCCGCGGACGAAGAGCGTGGTATTGCATTGTTGTTAACCGGCAACGGGAAAGGCAAAAGCAGCTCCGGTTTCGGTATGGTGCTGCGGGCCCTTGGTTATGACCAAAAAGTCGGCGTGGTGCAATTCATCAAAGGCGCACAGCTTTCTGGTGAAGAGATCTTCCTGAAAGAGAAAATGCCTGAAGTCGACTTCTATCAGATGGGCACCGGTTTTACTTGGAACACGCAAGACAGAACCTCTGACATCGAGGCCGCCGAGCGAACTTGGGAGCAAGCGGCGCGCATGTTAAAAGACACGAGCCTGGATTTGGTTCTGCTCGATGAACTGACCTACATGATCGCCTATAAATATTTGGATGAGCAGATGATTGTCGATGCGATTGCCAATCGTCCTCCTGAGCAAAGTGTCATCGTTACCGGTCGTGGCGGCGGCAGCGCCCTCCGAGAGGTGTGTGACACGGTGTCAGAGGTCAAAGAGATCAAACATGCCTACAAGGCTGGCGTGAAGGCACGAAAAGGTGTCGATTACTAAGATGGATCTTCGTGCTCAAATCCAACACAAAATTGACTCAAAGACCAAACCTCTCGGCGCTTTGGGCCTTGTTGAAACCTTGGCAATGCAAATTTGTTTAGTTCAAAAAACGCTAGAGCCAACGCTGATCAAGCCTACGATCGTTGTTTTTGCTGGTGATCATGGTATTGCGCACGAAGGGGTGAGCGCCTATCCGCAAGAAGTGACTTGGCAAATGGTGATGAATTTTGTTTCAGGAGGCGCTGCGATCAACGTGTTTACTA
>NZ_LWFT01000220.1:0-956 GCF_001635105.1 Oleiphilus sp. HI0079 | reverse complement strand
GCCTGGAAATGATTCAAAGCGCCTTTCGGCAGCTGAGCCGCTGGGCCGAGGACGATGCCATCGCATGTATCCTGATGGATGGCGCAGGTGACAAAGGCTTTTGCGCAGGCGGCGACGTGCAGAAGCTGTATCAGTCTGCGATTGATAACCCCGGCGGGCCGTGCGACTACGCAGAGCAGTTTTTTGTTGAAGAATACCAACTCGATTATCTGATACACAGCTACCCCAAACCGATTATCTGCATCGGCTCGGGGATTGTTATGGGCGGAGGCCTTGGATTAATGCAAGGCGCTAGCCATCGCGTTGTCTCAGAGAGCAGCCGTATTGCAATGCCCGAGGTAACCATTGGTCTATTTCCCGATGTTGGTGCGACACGCTTCCTTAACGATCTTCCTCAGGGGCTTGGTTTGTTCTTCGCGCTCACCGGAGCAAGCATTAACGCAAGTGACGCAATGAGCCTTGGCCTCGCAGATCACTATGTAGAGTCGTCTAACATTGGCGACATTGTTCAACAGCTTGAGAAAGTATCTTGGACAAAAGACATCAAGAAAAACAAAGAACGTGTTACCTCATTACTAGCCGATTTTGCCGTATCAGAAGATAAGCGCAACAACGACGTTCCATCCGAGCTGGCCAATTGTCGTGACGAGATTGAATATGCCTGCCGCAGCGGCGCCCTAGGCGACGTTATCCACGCGTTAGATAGCATCGATACCGATAGCGGATGGCTCAAAAAGTCGATTAAAACCTTACATCATGGCTCTCCTCTTTCGGCACTTTTGATATTTGAACAACTTCGCCGCCATCGTTATGTGACGCAAAAAGCCGCCTTCGAGGCAGACTTAGTGCTCGCGACGAACTGCGTGCGTTATCCCGAATTTGCAGAGGGCGTGCGAGCCCTGCTGATTGATAAAGACAGAAAGCCAAAATGGGCATTCAAGCACTTCAGCCACGTA
>NZ_LWFT01000219.1:0-1520 GCF_001635105.1 Oleiphilus sp. HI0079 | reverse complement strand
CTGAGAGGCTTGATCGATCGAGCAAAGAAAGATCAAGTACCAAGCCACGTCATTGATAAAGCGATTGAAAAAGCAAAAGGCGGCGGAGGTGAAGACTACTCTCCTGCGCGCTATGAAGGCTTTGGTCCGGGCAATTGCATGGTGATTGTAGAATGCCTAACCGACAACCCGAATCGCACCTTTGGTGATGTGCGTCAGTGCTTCACAAAAACCAAATCGAAAATCGGAACGCAGGGCGCTGTAAGTCATATGTTCGACCATAGCGCCATTCTCGTGTTCTCGGGTGACGATGAAGATGCGGTACTCGAAGCACTCATGGAAGCCGATGTGGATGTTTCTGATGTTGAAGCTGAAGACGGGAAGATCACAGTATTCGCGCCGCATACTGAATCATACAAAGCGAAGCAAGCCATTCTTGACGCCATGGGTGAAGTGGAGTTTGATGTCGACGAAATCCAGTTCGTACCACAGACAACAACACCAGTCAGTGGCGACGACGTAGAAATGTTCGACAAGTTTCTCGACATGCTCAACGATTTGGACGATGTTCAAAACGTCTATCACAACGCCGAGCTTTAAAGTTAGGCGGTGCAGTTTCGACCCTAGCCTAAGAGCTTGGTAGTAACAGCCTCACAATGAGCGCTCGGGAATTAGGCGCTAAGCCGTGTGTTTAGCGCCGACCTTACGCTCACCTTTGGCAGCAGGTTTTTCTTTGCGGGCTTTCTTGCCCCCTTTTGGCGCTGCCTGCCCAGTCTCGTCCAAACCGCCACCCTTGGATGCGCTACCTGATGCCCTTTTCTCCACCCCTCCTAGCAGTACCTCAGCCAAGATATCGGGTGCTTCTAGTGGAACCCAATGCCCACACTCTGGAATCACTCGAGTGCTTTTTGGATGCATCATCGCCGCCATGTGAGTAGGTACATACTTATCCCTCCTACCCCAAACTAAGTCTACATCAACCTGTTGAGCAAACCGTTCAAGCATACACTGAAAAGGTAAAAACAAGCGCGGCGTAGCTGAGCGATACATTTTAAGAATCGTTTTTCTCGGGGCCCATCGATCCACCTTGCCTTCATAAGACTCATCAATTTGCTCTCGGCTCAACAAGGGGCCACCCCGACCCAACTCCCAATGGAAGACCGCCTTATTCATCAATAACATTGAGAGCTCACCTAACAAGGGGGTGCGCCAAACAGCGGCCCAAGGGTGCCATCGGTACAAGTGGCTAAAGGGAAACGATCCGCCAACAAACCGTTTTACTTTTTCAGGAAACTGACAAGCAAAAGACATCGCATAGATACCACCCCAGTCATGTGCAACCAGGGTAAAAGGCGTTTGAATACCGGCCGCTTCAACCAGATCGTTAATATATTGCCCGTAGTGTTTGAGCTCAAACTCAAACGATTCTGGCACGCCTGATCGATGAATGCCCGGCAAGTCGGTTGTATAACACGTAAAGCTATCTTTAACTTTTTGGACGAGGGGGTTCCACATATCCGCTGAGTCCGGCACTCCATGGA
>NZ_LWFT01000218.1:0-900 GCF_001635105.1 Oleiphilus sp. HI0079 | reverse complement strand
AAGAGCGCCAACCTGAAAAAGTCAGCGGGCAAGATTACTTGGGGTAAATTTGTTAATAATGGGCAGACCTGTGTTGCACCGGACTATCTGTTTGTTCACGAGGACGTTGCGGAAGAATTCGTTGACCATATGAAAGCGACGCTCGTTACGTTTTATGGTGATAATGTTAAGGATAATGAAGATTACGGGCGTATCGTGAATGAACGTCATACGCAGCGTATTAAAGGTCTAATAGAGGATGCTGTTCAACACGGCGGAAAAATTATTTGCGGTGGTGACGTTAATATATGTGACTGTTTTATAGCGCCAACCCTGATAAGTGGCAAGCTCGCGGATGAAGGCTTTATTAATTGCACTTTGATGCAAGAAGAGATTTTCGGCCCAGTCTTACCGATTATTACATATCGAGATTTAGACGAGGTTGTTAACCATATCAATAGAAACCATAAACCACTGGCGTTGTATATTTATTCTGAAACTAATGATGTTAGCGAAAATATATTATGCCGAACATCATCGGGGGGGGCTTGCGTGAATACTAATATGGTTCACCTACTACAAAGTAACTTACCCTTCGGCGGAGTTAACAATAGTGGACTTGGTAGTTNACATGGCGAATTTGGTTTTAAGGCATTTTCTCATGAGCGTTCGGTGCTAGAGGATAAGTTAACGGCTACAGCACTTATGTACCCGCCGTATACAGGAACAGGGAAGAGGTTGCTAAATATGATGATTAAACATTTATCTTAAATATCTAGCTCAGACTTCTTATGTTGCAGGCTCAAGAGGGTGCAGCTTTCTGGTTTTCGGTAATGATACTTATGACTGATAGTTGGTTTGGCTGGGTTCTGGATGAATTCCCTTTTCCAAAATATATGTGCAACCTATATATAAATCGTT
>NZ_LWFT01000217.1:0-498 GCF_001635105.1 Oleiphilus sp. HI0079 | reverse complement strand
TGTTTCGAAAATGCAGCATGAACACGAATCTGATGCGTCCTGCCCGTTATCGGCTTAGCCTCTACAAGCGTAAAGTGCTCTGAACGATTCAAAATTCTGAACTTTGTCTGGCTCGGCTTGCCATCTGCGCTGACGACGACCATCCGTTCACCGGATTTAAGTTCATTTTTCCGTAATGGCGCATCGACCACCACTTTATGTTTCGGCCAGCTTTGAGAGCGCTGCATGCACAGTTCAGAGAAGATACTGTTAACAAGATTTACCACATGGCGGTGTTTGGTAAGTGGCCGAAACATAAAGTGGTGGTCGATGCGCCATTACGGAAAAATGAACTTAAATCCGGTGAACGGATGGTCGTCGTCAGCGCAGATGGCAAGCCGAGCCAGACAAAGTTCAGAATTTTGAATCGTTCAGAGCACTTTACGCTTGTAGAGGCTAAGCCGATAACGGGCAGGACGCATCAGATTCGTGTTCATGCTGCATTTTCGAAACATCCAA
>NZ_LWFT01000216.1:0-943 GCF_001635105.1 Oleiphilus sp. HI0079 | reverse complement strand
CCGCAACGCCTCCATCTGTCTCTGAAATCGTAATGGTATAGAACTGCACTACTTCAGGTTCAATTATGTATAAAGATGCATCAGGCGCTCCGGTATCAGCACCTGCAGCAGCCGCATCAGAATAATGATTAACCTCTGAATAACGTCGTTCTAGCGCCGAAGATAAGGCAAGCATTTCGCCCTGCGCATTAGCTCGACGCGTCTTAGCGACCGACTCTTGATAGCCGGGGTAGGCTATCGAAGCGAGAATACCTATAATCGCAACAACGATCATCAGCTCTATCAAGGTAAAACCTTTCTGTTTTTGCATTAGTAGCATTTGTTATTTACCTCGTTTAGTCATTAACCAACTCGTTCCAACCCAAACGACCTGTTCGGGCGGAGTTGGTATCCAGATTCGTATCCGTGATCGAGATATTACTTCCGTCTAATCCTGTCGATTCAGACTTCGAACCATAGAGCAGGTCACTCAATCGGTTTGGCTGATTCAACAAGGTTCCCTGTCTGACACCAATCCCATCGATATCTAGAATTGGCTTATCAGGGTTTAAGCCTGTCAGCATCGGCACCGTATAAAGTATGCTAGTACCGCCTCCTGCGCATTCAGAATCACTTGGAATCATTGAAGCAAAAATAGCGACAGGGCCAAGATCTGCATCATCCGCGATCAAAGGTCTGTTGATCATTCGCTCACCTTCTTGGGTGTCGTCTGTCATAAAATCAAAGTACCAACCATAATCCTCCTGCCAGTCGATGGCCGTCGCGCTTGTTTTAACACCACGAGAAGCGCCGCCATCGGTATCTTCCAGCTCTCGAACAGCTAGATGAGTTCGATCCCGATTACCTTCGCTTACATCCCAAACGGTGTAGTAACTTTGCACTGAAAGATCTGTCTCATCACCGGTCGACAAATACTGCCCTGTACCGAAGGTCACCAAAATAT
>NZ_LWFT01000215.1:0-910 GCF_001635105.1 Oleiphilus sp. HI0079 | reverse complement strand
GTCGGCTCGATAACGCTGCATGAGCTCGGCTTTTCCGCAAACCACGCCTACGGGAAGACCTCCACCAAGTGTTTTGCCATAGGTCACCATGTCGGCTTTTACGTCAAAGTATGCTTGTGCACCTCCTGGACCGAGGCGAAACCCGAGGAAAACCTCGTCCATGATCATTACAATGTTTTTCTGGCTGCAGACCGCGCGTAACTCCCTTAACCAATCCGCATACGCTTGTTTGTCAAACATCGCGTGGCGGTCGCTTGCAACCAGCATGGAGTCGCTGGCGCTACCGCCATTTGGATTCAACGCCTGAAGAGGGTTAATGAGAACGCAAGCAATATCGTTTCTGGTGCGCAAAACCCGAAGCGTGTCTTTCGACATTTCCTTTAATGTATACACATCGTGCACTTTACGAGGATTGCCGATGCCGGGCTGAACGCCGTCCCACCATCCGTGATAAGCGCCGCAAAAAACCACAGTTCGCGGCTTGTTCGTATGGTAATGCGCTAGGCGAACAGCCTGCATGACCGCTTCGGTGCCCGACATATGGAAAGACACCTGGTCCATACCCGAGATCTTGCGCAACTGATCAATGTTCTCGGTGATGATTGGGTGATATGGACCAAGAGCAGGACCGAGCTCCGCGGTTTTTTGCATGCCTTCTGCAATGCATTCCTTGTAAAAATCATAACCGAAGAGGTTTACCCCATATGCGCCTGTCAGATCGTAAGACCAGTTTCCGTCCAAATCTCTAATCTGCGTGCCACTACTGGTATCGGCCATCAGCCCAAGAGGAATCTCTCGTGACATCAAACGTCGGAACTGAAAAGGCACGCGATATTGGTTGGTAAAGTCCACGTCGGCTAGTTTGCCTTCAAGCTCCTTGCTCGCGGCGATGGTATGTGGCGCCTGAGAT
>NZ_LWFT01000214.1:0-1058 GCF_001635105.1 Oleiphilus sp. HI0079 | reverse complement strand
ACCATAAGCGAGAAAAACGCTCAGCAACGCGTCGACAACTATTTGCTGAGTGTCTGTAAAGGGGTTCCCAAATCCAAGATATACAAAGTCATTAGAAAGGGCGATGTAAGAATCAATAAAAAGCGCTGTAAGCCCGAGACAAAGCTCGCGGTTGGTGATCTTGTTCGTGTACCTCCAATGATGACAACGAATTCGAATAAGGGAGAAATTAAGGTTAGTGACTCGCTTGGCGCATTGTTGGATCGTTCTGTTTTATTTGAAAATGATCAGTTGTTGGTGATTAACAAGCCTTCTGGGCTGGCGGTGCATGGCGGCAGTGGCGTCAATATCGGGCTGATCGAGGCATTAAGAACCCGCTATCCTGATCACCAGTTTTTGGAGTTGGTGCATCGTCTTGACCGTGATACGTCAGGGGCGGTGTTGATCGCCAAGTCTCGGCCAGCTTTGAGAGCGCTGCATGCACAGTTCAGAGAAGATACTGTTAACAAGATTTACCACATGGCGGTGTTTGGTAAGTGGCCGAAACATAAAGTGGTGGTCGATGCGCCATTACGGAAAAATGAACTTAAATCCGGTGAACGGATGGTCGTCGTCAGCGCAGATGGCAAGCCGAGCCAGACAAAGTTCAGAATTTTGAATCGTTCAGAGCACTTTACGCTTGTAGAGGCTAAGCCGATAACGGGCAGGACGCATCAGATTCGTGTTCATGCTGCATTTTCGAAACATCCAATAGTAGGGGATGATAAGTATATTCAGACATTAGTTGATGATTTGCACGGAATGGAGAAGTCTCGCTTGATGCTGCATGCGCGTGCGATTGAGTTTGATTTGCCGGAGTCTGGTGGTGGCAAACGTCGGCTTCGTCTGGAAGCGGAATACGATAATCGCTATGAGGAGTCGCTTACTTTGATGGGGTTGAAATAAGATGTCGTGGTCGGTTGTGGTCTTTGATTGGGATGGCACATTGGTTGATTCCGAGCGTCATATTGTTTCTTGTATTGCAGAGTCGGCAAAGGTTTGTGATCTTCCCGAGCTGAGCTACGACCGAATGAAAAGTA
>NZ_LWFT01000213.1:0-2288 GCF_001635105.1 Oleiphilus sp. HI0079 | reverse complement strand
TGCATGCGTTCAAAAAGCAGTGACTCCGCAAGTCGATGAGGCAACACGAGTTGTTTTTGAAGCACTTGGCTACCGGGTTCAGGAAATTACCGATGCAGGTTGTTGTGGCGCTTTGAGTCAGCATACGAGCGAGCAAGCCAAAGCGAAGGCATTGGCGAAGCGGAATATCGATGCCTGGAGTCAGTGGATCGACAACGAAAGTGCTTCTGCGATTGTTGCAAACGCATCCGGTTGTGGTGTGTTTGTTAAAGAGTACCCGGAGCTGTTTGCTAAATCAGACCCGTATTACGAGAAAGCGCTCTGGTTAGCTGAGCGCTGTAAAGACCCGGTTGAGTTAATCGATCAGAGCGCGCTGGCAAAGCTCCAGAGCCTGCTTGGGGATGATCAGGGCAGCAGATCGGATAAGGTGCTCGCCTACCATCCACCATGCACCCTACAGCATGGTATGAAACAGTCTGGGGCGGTGGAGAACGTGTTTAGCTCTTTGGGTGTTCAGTTGCGTTTGCCTCAAGATTCGCACCTTTGTTGTGGTTCTGCCGGCACCTATTCGCTGCTTCAGCCAGAGCTTTCCGACACGCTTCGGAGCAGAAAAATCGCTTCACTTGATGCGATTGAGCCGGAGCTTGTATTAAGCGCGAATATCGGCTGTCAGTCGCATTTGGCAGCAAAAACTAATGTTCCTGTTGTTCATTGGCTGCAATATCTGGCCCAAATGTTAACGAATACAACAAAGGTGTGAACTGGTTCTGAATTAGTTAGTACTGGCTTTATTTTGATCAGTTAACGCGATTTAATGTCGAGTAACAAACTGTTTCAATCAAAATCGCGAAATTTGGATTTCTGAGTAATACGTGATTTAGGAGGGGCCAATGAAACTTTTAACAATGTTGACCTGTTTTTTCTGCTTGGTTTTTTCAGTCGCCTCTGCATATGCGGATGACGATGAATTTAAACCGGCTTATCAAAATGTCGATAGTTACGACGTCGATGATTCAAACAAGTTCTTTGTTCGTTATCAGGGTCGAGATTACTATACTTCAGGTCGTGAAGACGGCTTTCGCGTGAACGAGAATAACGAAGAGTCTACCGATGAAACGGTGGGTATTTTGACCTTTCTGATAGCGCCTTTCTCAATTCTTTATATGAACCTGATCGGCTGGTGGGAATAAACCAGCCAGTTATCGGGTCAATATCCCAAAGTTTCGCTTAATTCTTGAGCGCTTCATTGAATATGTAAGCTTTGAACCAGTATAATCTGCGGCTATTTTTTGCAGTGATACAAGGCCAATGAAGCTTCTTCGTGGTTTACACAATCCACCAATTCCTGACGCAGGCTGTGTCGCCACCATCGGAAATTTTGATGGTGTGCATCTTGGTCATCAGGCGATTGTAGAGCGCGTGATCGCCAAAGCGCATGAGCTTGGCTTGCCTTCTCTCGTGATGGTGTTTGAGCCGCAGCCACAAGAGTATTTTCGTGGTGAGCAAGCGCCAGCTCGAATCATGAGATTTCGAGATAAGTTTGAGTGCCTTGCTAGCTTGAAGCTCGATTACCTATGTGTACTAAAGTTTGACGAGTATTTTCGAAGTTTGACCGCGAATGCATTTGTTGAACAGGTGCTGTGCGATCACATTAAAGTGACGCATCTCGTGATCGGCGATGACTTTCGCTTTGGTGGTGATCGCCAGGGTGATTTCAATCATTTGGTTCAATCAGGAGAAAAACTTGGTTTTGGCGTAGAGCGCACCGAGACCTTTTGCACGCAAGAAAGTTGTGAAAATGGTGAGCGAGTGAGCTCAACGCTAATACGAAAGGCATTGGCTGATGGAGAGTTGGGTGATGCGAAGGCCTGTATGGGACGCCCTTTTACTGTAAGCGGGCGGGTGATGTATGGGCGTCAGTTAGGGCGACAGCTCGGGTTTCCTACCGCGAATGTTGCTCTGAAGCGGAAACATAGTCCTGTTTCAGGTGTTTTTGCTGTTAAGGTTGATGTTCAGACAGGTCGCCATAAAGGCGCTTACTTTGGCGTTGCCAATGTGGGCAAGAAACCAAGCGTCGGGGACTTTGAAGCGAATCTTGAAGTTCACTTATTTGATTTTTCCGGCGACCTTTATGGGGCCAGAGTTCAAGTCGAACTGCAGAAAAAAATCCGTGAAGAGCAACGGTTTGAAAGCGTCGATGCGCTTGCCGAACAAATACAAAAAGATAATCTTGTTGCGAGAGAGTTTGCAGCACAACAACGACAGCCGTTAAGGCTAGTTTGAGATGAAGTGATAAAACTATGAGTGAT
>NZ_LWFT01000212.1:0-9567 GCF_001635105.1 Oleiphilus sp. HI0079 | reverse complement strand
ATCCACGGCCAAAGCGGTGTTGAAGAAACTAAAAGCGCAAAGCATAGCGGAATCATCACAAGAGAATGCGCAAGAAAGTAAGCAACAGGAGACGACACATGCCTGAGCAAAACGAACTACTCAAAAACCTTGTTGGCTATGTGGAAGGCCGAGAGCGTATTGCAGAACGCGAACGCACTGGAACTGACTTTAGCGAAAGCAAGGGAAAAAACAGTGCTGAAATTGCCAAGCTGCATCCTAAGCGCTTGCAGCTGGAAGTCATGGATATCTTCCAAGAAACGTCATCTACAAAAACGTTTCGTATGGTCAGCACCAAGGGCGAGCTGCCACCTTTTCAGGCAGGTCAGTACATCAATCTGTTTGTGACTATTGATGGCGTTGAGACGGCGCGTCCTTACGCGATCTCGTCTTGCCCAACGCATCGTGATTACTACGATCTGACGATTAAGATTGTTGAGAACGGCTTTGTAACGAACTACTTGTTGAATCAGGTGTCCGCGGGACAAGAGTTTAGTGCGACAAGCCCAATGGGGACCTTCTACTACAACCCGATTATTCATGGGAAGAAACTTGTCTTCTTAGCGGGTGGGTCTGGTGGTGCACCTGCACGCTCGATGATTGAGAGTGTATTGAATCGCGGTGTCGATGCTGATTATTACCTAGTGTATGGCAACAGCTTTGCGAACGATGTGATCTTCCAAGATACCTTTCAAGCGCTAGCTGAAAAGCACGACAACTTTCATCTCACGGAAGTGGTGTCGCGTCCAAGTGAAGGCTTTGAAGGATTAACGGGTTATCTAACCGGCGAACGGATTAACGAAGCCATTGGTGGCGTCGATGAGGCCATGTTTTATGTTTGCGGGCCTACACCATTCAATGACTTCTGCAAGGCGCAACTGAATGAGCTGGGTGTTCAGAACAAACGAATTCGCATTGAGTGTAATGGCCCTCCAAAAAATCCAAGTGCTTTGCAATATTGGCCTGCAGATCGAAAAGAACAAGATTTAATAACGGTCAAGGTACGTGGCAAAGGTGAGTTCAAGGCTGAGGTTGGTGAGCCCTTACTTAATAGCTTGGAGCGCAATGGCTACTTTGTCGAAAACGCTTGCCGCTCAGGCGAGTGCAGCCTGTGTCGTGTAAAAGTCATTGAGGGTGAAGTGTTTAACGCACCGGAGTCTAAGCTGCGAAAGTCTGACCAAACCTTTGGATGGGTACATTCTTGTGTGGCATTTCCGACATCGGATATCGAGATTTTGTACTAGCGCCCAAGGGCGTGGCTTGGCTACTCGTATTTAAGAGTGCGGCATTTGTGTTGAGGTCGCAGCCAGATATTGCTTCACCGACATGCCATCGGGAATGAGCAAATGGCCATCTGTAATAAGCGCAGAAAGACCATGCACCATGGCCCATGCGCCCTGCGCTTGAAGATTGGCAGGGCTGTGTGCGTTAGGAAGCTTTTCAAAGGCCTGAACGAGCAACGCGTGCGGTTCTTTGCTTGCTTGTTGAAGCTCCATTGTCATTTCCGGCGCGGTCTGTGTTTGCGACAGCATGATTTTGTATAGAGCGGGGTTGGCGATTGCAAACTCTATGTATTGGGTGCCGTAATTGAGTATCAGCTCAATGGCGTTGTTCTCGTCCTGAACGGCTTGCATGCGTCTTGTGAGTGACTGAAAACCGGATGCCGCGATGGCCTGAAACAGCTCAGTTTTGTTTTTAAAATGTGCGTAAGGCGCCATGTGACTTACGCCAACCTCGCTGGCGAGGGCGCGCAAAGAAAGCGCTTCAATGCCACGAGTGTCTAGGATTTGCAGCGCAGCGTCGATCAACGCGCTTTTCAGATTCCCATGATGATAACTGCGTTCTTTGCTTTGAGCTTCAGAGCTGGACGTCACAATAAATACTTCGGCTGTTTTAGTTAAAAAATGAAGCCGCAAACATATCAGGTTCGTATGGATAGTCAAACGGCATACTTACGACATAACGAGAATAAAAGCGAAACACCAATGTCAGAACTGAAGCTAAGCCATTACATCGTGCAAGCCATCCGAGACGAAGGCGCAAGCCACGTGTTCCTGATTCCTGGTGGCTATGTGGATAATTTCTCGCAAGCGCTGGTTGACGTTAATGGCATAACGCCCGTTGTGTGCGCTACGGAGTCCGGTGCAGCCTACATGGCGGACGGCTTTGCCCGTTCGGCAGGGCGCTTTGGTGTTTGCATGGGTATCTCTGGTCCTGGTGCGAGCAACATGCTGACTGGTTTGAGTGCAAGTTATGCAGACCAAGTTCCTGTTTTGGTGATTACGGGGGATGCGCCCCTGATATGGCGGAATCGAGATGCCATCCAAGACCCGGGTTCCGGCGGTCTTAGAACAACCCACTTGCTGGGTACCGTTGCGCAACAGCAGTTTGAACTAACGCATGCCAAGCTGGCAGAGGATCATTTGCGGCGTTTAATGACGACGCTCAAAGGCCCCAAGCAGGGTGTGGCACATCTCGCTGTTCCGCTTGATATTCAGCGCCATGAGCAAACCTATGATTATATGCCTCATAGTCATCTCTCGGCTCGAAGTACTCGGGTACTGGATCAAGAGGGGCTCGATCTCGCGTTACAGATGATGGCCGAGAACAAACGTGTCGTGATACTGGCTGGTTCCGGTGTCCGTAAAGCGAACGCCTTTGCAGCTCTTGAAGCATTCGCCGAGTTCTTTGGTATTCCGGTCGCTACAACGATGAGCTCGAAAGGCGATTTCCCCGAGGATCATCGTCTTTCGTTAGGGGTGTTCGGGTGGGCCGGAAGCGCTCTTGCCAATGAGCTACTGATTCATGGCGAGATCGATTGCCTTGTGGTTGTTGGGAGTCGTTTGGGGCAGATCAATTCTATGGGCTGGAGCAATAAGCTCGTTGCTGAGCGAAAGCTGATTCAGGTAGATCTCGATCCTGATCATTTAAACCGAACCTATGTGGCCGATCTGGCTGTTGTGAGCGATGCCGAGGCAACGCTGCGCTATTGGGCATCTAGCGATAAGAAAACATTGGCGCAGTCGCAGTTACTAGATTCAAAGCCGGCACGCCTGCAATGGTTGGCCGAGCAACGAGAGCAGCATTCGCATTGTTACACCATCGACGATTGTCACTCTACGAGCATGCCATTGCATCCTGCGCGCGCGATTTACGAACTTGACGCAGCAATGCCAATCGACACGCAATTGTTTGTCGATAATGGTGCGCACACGTTCTTCGCGACGCATTATTGGACGATGCGAAAACCACATCAGTATTTCAATATTATTAAGTACTCTGGTGCTATGGGGTGGGCTATTCCCGCTAGTATTGGTGCTAAGCTTGCTCGCCCGGATACGCCAGTTGTTGCCGTTGTTGGTGATGGCTGTATGCTGATGCAGGGCATGGAGATTCAGACGGCTGGCCGCTATAAACTGAGCGGCATAATCTTTGTGGTTTTAAATAACAAAGCACACGGAAACCCAAAGCTTCGAGCGCATAGTTTTACCCCAGATGCCGAGGCCTTAACCGATATTGTCGATCACAACTGGGCGGGTTTTGCCGAGTCGTTGGGTGTGAAGGGTTTGACGGTTTCAGATCCGTCAGAATTGGGCGCTTGTTATTCTGAGGCCTTGCTTGCTGACGGTCCGGTGTTGATCGATGTGAAATGCTGCTTGTTTCCTACACCCACGAAGGTGTTTGACGAGACCTTTATGGAAGAGTTCAATCGTTACATTGATAACCCCAGCTCGAACCAAGCGCCTACGTTAGGTGACGAAAAGGCATGCAAGCCAGGCAAGCAAAAGATGAACGTCACAAGCAGCGATACAAGCAACGATTCAAGCAACGATTCAAGCAACGACACCAAAACCCTCAAACTGAATGATTGAAACGTATGAGCGAGCAAAACAAAAACCTGCATGCAACTGAAGACCGTAAAGATGTGATTGCCAAGCTACAGGAATTGTCACCTGATTTTGTGGGTATGATCTCAGAGTTTGCGTTGGGGAAGGTCTTTGACCGTCCTGTTCTTGATGACAAATTAAAAGAGGTTGTCGCCATTACCGCCTTGATCAGTCTAGGAACGGAACGTTTGCTGGGGCATTTGGAATCGGCGCTGGCAGACGGCTTTAGCAAAGATGAGCTTGCCGAGATCATTATGTTGGCAAGTATTTATTTAGGCTTTCCTCGAGCGATTGATGCAATGCTCATGCTACACGAGGTAGCGAGCGTGCAGAGCAATACAGCTGGTTTACAAGGCGAAAAGTGAACAGGGACTATGTGCACTTCAGCCTAGCGACAGGCGACGTTTAGCCGCCATTTGCTTACTCTAGCGCTCGCGATTACCTAGGGCTTTTCGCACTTTGGTTGGCTGCCGTATCCGCTGCGGCACTAGTGTGCACGATTTTGCCAGTTTAGTGAGCAAACAATATCTGAGCGCTATGACGTGCCCAGAGACGCGTCGAGTGAGTCATCCTTTTAATGGCTTATGTCGTTTTCGATTCAGCGTTTGATTCAGTGCTTTATTCGGTTCTTAATTCAGTTGTTAATTCAGTTATTCATGAGATCGGGCTCGGCTCCTAATTTCTCTTGCATTCATAGGCTCCCAAAAGCTCCAACAACGCCCCAGCAGTACCTCTATAACGTCCAATCAATGGTGTGTTGCGCGGAGATTCAGCGTGCTCTAAGCTCGGTACTCAATGCTTGGCGTCGCGGCTTTCGATCGCTTGGTCAGCAATCCCATCGCAAATAAACGGACATAAGGCGATATCAAACTATGAGTATTGAGCTGCCGGACATTGAACGCACGCTTGGCGAATACGAGCCGTTTTGCTGGTTACCTGAAGACGCACTTACTCATCTCGCGCAGTCGATCGAGGTGAGTTACCAGCAGGCCGGTGAGGCCGTGCTTAAACTAGAAGAGCCGATTCATCACTTGTATTTCATCCGTTCAGGTGAGGTTGAGGTGTTTCGGCGCGATGGCAGCTTGTTTAATCGTTTGCCCGCAGGACATGTGTTCGGACAGATGGGGTTATTGATGCATGGCAAGGTGCGCTTTGCAGTGAATACCCGCACGGACTGTTTGTTCTATTTAATCCCTGAAAAAATGTTCATGGATTTCTGCGATACCTATTCAGAGTTTGGTGATTTTTTTGAGGTTAATGACCACTCGATCTTACAGCAGGCTACGCAAGTCGCGACCGACGATATGACGACGGTGCCGATTACTGAGTTGATCACGAGTGAGCCCCTCGTTGTGACGCCGGATATGCCTGTTGCCGAATGTGCGAGACGTATGTCGGACAACTATATCGCCGCTGCTGTTGTGCAGGATGAAAGTGGCCGCCTAATGGGAATCGTCACAGATAGTGATTTGCGTGCTCGTGTGATTGCTGAGCGTCTGTCTTTGGAGACGCCTGTCGGTGAGGTGATGACGATGGAGCCTGAGGTGATGGATGAGCACGCTTATTTGCATGAGGTCATGTTAACCATGCTCCGGCACAATATTCATCATGTTCCGATTGTTGATGAGAGCAGGGTGCTTGGAGTTGTGTCTCTACCTGATGTGGTCAGCCATGAATCACAAAACTCGCTTTTGCTGGTTCGCAGCATTCTATCTGCCGATGATCTTGATGCACTTGCCCAGCTCTCAGAGCAGCTGCCCGCTGTCTATGATCGACTCGTGAGTGAGCATGCGACGTCGCACATGATCGGCTCGGCGATGTCGGTGATTGGAGCAAGCTTTATGCAGCAAATGGCGAAGCTTGCTGAGGATCAACTAGGCCCACCTCCTGTGCCATATTGTTTGATTGCGCTTGGTTCTCTTGCGCGAGACGAGCAGCTTCTTGTTACGGATCAAGACAATGCTCTGATACTCGATGATCGCTTTGAGGAAGATGAGCACGGTGCATACTTTGAGCGCTTCAGTAAGTTGCTTTGTGATGGGCTTGATCGCTGTGGTTACCCTCACTGCGAGGGTTTAATTATGGCGTCAACGCCCAAGTGGCGTATGCGCCGTGAGGAATGGAGAGCGCAATTTACTGAGTGGATCGAGAAGCCCGACCCTCAGGCTTTGCTGAATGCCTCTATCTTTTTTGATTTGGTCGCGGTGCATGGTAAGAGTGCCTGGGCAAAAGAGTTGCAAAAATTCATTGCCGATAAAGCCAAAGGTAGCAAACCGTTCTTAGCTGCCTTGGCGCGTAACGCGCTAAAACGGACGCCTCCGTTGGGATTTTTTAAGAACTTTGTTTTAGAAGAAGATGGCAAGCAGGGACGGTCATTAAATATTAAACGGCGTGGCACTGCGCCACTGACAGACATTATTCGAGTCCATGCGCTTGCGACTGGCTCGATCTCGCAAAACTCCTTCGAGCGTTTGGAGGATGTCTCCAAAACCAAGTTGCTACCGCAAGGTAAGCACGAGGAGTTAAGCGATGCATTAGAGTTGCTCTACAGTATGCGTGCTCGGCAGCAGATGCTCGCGCTACGTGAGCGTAAAAAACCAAATAATCAGATAGACCCGGATGCGCTTAGCTTGTCTGAGCAGCGCTCTTTAAAAGAGGCGTTCAGTGTGGTGGCACAGGCGCAACGGTTTTTGAAATTTCGATACACCGCCAATGGATAACGCTCTGAAAGAACGAGGGGTGGCTCCTCAAAATGAGCAAGACTGGCAACGTTTTCTAACCTCGATGCTTGAGCAACGGAATTCCGCGCTAAGAGGTTTTTATTCGGCCGGGTTTGCGTATCTGAATCAAACGCTAAATGAAGCGCCATGCTTGGCGATTGATATAGAAACCACGGGCTTGGACTCGCAAAACGATAAAATTGTCAGCATTGGGTTGGTGGAGTTTGATTGTCGCAGGGTGTATCTGAACACCGCCAAGCATTGGTTGGTGAACCCGGGAGAGTTAAGTGATTCATCGATTGTTGTGCATGGCATCACGCATAGCGATATCTCTTCTGCGCCGTCTATTAACGCTGTGATGCCTGAGGTGCTGTCAGCGATGGCTGGACGTTTAACCGTGGTGCATTATCGCGCGATGGAGAGAGAGTTTTTTCGGACCTTAAGCTTGGCTGTGTGGCAGGTGCCTTGGTTGTTTCCAGTGATCGATACCTTTGCATTAGAGGCGAGCTGTTTGAGCCGGAAGCAAAATTGGTTCGATCGCATGCGCCGCAAATCGTTACCATCGCTTCGTCTACCGGATGCGCGATTGCGTTATAACTTGCCGGAGTATGAGAATCACAACGCCGTGATCGACGCCATGGCGACCGCAGAGTTATTGCAAGCCCAGGCACAGTATTGGCATTTGCGAGAGCGAAAGGTCGCAGATTTGGTCTTGTAGTCTCTCGCGTTGTCATCGTGTTAAAACCAAAAAAGCCCAGCCTTTTAGAGGCTGGGCTTTTTCATGATTGATACGCGTAAGAGCAAAAGTGGCTCAGCGTTTCAGTGACTTAGCGCGGCTCGGTTCGTAGCCCCATTACCAAGCTGACACACATTAACAGCAGTACGAAGGTAAACGGTAAACCGGTTGAGATTGCACCGGCTTGCAAGGCTTGAATCGCTTCTGTGCCGCCAATCCAAAGCAGCGCGGCAGCGATAGCACCTTCGATGGTTGCCCAGAAAATACGCTGTGGAACCGGAGCATCAATTTTGCCGCCAGCGGTAATGCTGTCGATAACGAGTGAGCCGGAATCAGACGAAGTGATGAAGAATACGAGCACCAGAACGATCGCAATCATTGAAAGCACGTGCCCCATGCTTAAGGCATCAAACATCTGGAACATCGCAAGCGGAACCGATTTGAGGCCGTCTGTTCCCAGAGCGCCAATGCTATTTGCTACCTGATCGATGGCCATGCCACCGTAGACAGACATCCAAAGCACAGTGACAAGCGTCGGGATTGCCAGAACGGCTACAAGGAATTCACAAATCGTGCGGCCCTTTGATACACGTGCGATAAACATCCCTACGAAAGGGGACCATGAAATCCACCATGCCCAGTAGAATACAGTCCAGCCTTGGAACCATGCTTCATCAGGACGACCATGCGGGTTGCTCAGAGGAATAATATTTTCGATATACGCCATGAGTGTTGTCGGGATCGAGCCCAATGCGACAGCTGCGCCCATTAAGGCAACCAGTGTCAGTAGGGCAAATGCAATCACCATGTTGACGTTACTAAGTACTTTGACCCCGCCTTCAAGGCCGCGCACAACCGAAATGATGGCCAGCAAAGTGACACCAATAATGACCGTGATTTGTAAGCCGATACTGGCCTCAATGCCAAACACATGCTGAATGCCTGAAGCGGCTTGCTGGGCACCTAGGCCTAGCGAAGTAGCAAGACCAAATAGCGTGGCGAGTACCGCAAGAATATCAATAATGTGTCCCGGCCAACCCCAAGTGCGGTCACCGAGAATAGGGTAGAAAACAGAGCGAATAGAGAGAGGCAAGCCTTTGTTATAACAAAAGAAAGCAAGTGATAATGCAACGACACCGTATATTGCCCAAGGGTGTATACCCCAGTGATACATCGTCGCGCCAAGCGCCATGCTCGCCGCTTCTGGCGTATTCGCTTCAACACCGAGCGGTGTTTCATACCAGCCTGTGTAATAAGCAACAGGTTCAGCAACGCCCCAGAACATCAAGCCTATACCCATGCCTGCAGCAAATAGCATGGCCAACCATGAGATGGTGGAGTGTTCGGCTTTTGCTTCTGAGCCGCCAAGTCGAATGCTACCCCAAGGTGAAAATGCAAGCACAATGCAGAAAACAACGAATAGATTTGCCGACCAAATAAAGAAGGCATCAAAGCTCCCAATAATATCCCACTTCAAACCATCAAGAAGCCCTTTGGCTGTTGACGCATCGCTAACAAGTGTTGCGATGAGGAAGATGAGAATGAGCCCGGCACTGGTTCCGAACACGGGGTTATGGACGTCAAACCCCCATTTTTGAATATTGTCCTGCCCGACGGTGTAGTCGGTATTTTCGATACTATATTTATCGTTTTGTTCTTCCACGAGTTCTCCCTTGCATTTTTTGATGCTGTTCGACTCGACCACTTTATAGGTTCATGCGAGAAATTCAATTGAGCACTAAATAAAATATGGTCAGATTTACCGCTTTTATTATAGTTGAATGGCTGAATATCACTTAGAACTATAATGATTTTTTTGTTACGACAATGCGGTTGATGCTGCCCGTCGCGACGCAGCGTCTGCTTTTGCTGTATGTTTCGAAGAGTTGACCAAAATCAACGTAGGCGGTTTCGTTTCTTTATAGAGTGAGTGCCATTATAAAAACCGTGCTTCAAACGAGGATAAAGCATTGAGTCATCACCCGGATTTAGATCAAGTAGTAGATAGTGTCGTAGAGGCACTCGACAAAAATATCGTTATGGGTATTCCGTTGGGCATTGGTAAGCCTGCGCAGTTCGTCAATGCCTTGTACGCCAGAGCCAAGAGAGACCCTAGCATTAAACTGCGTATGATTACCGCCTTATCTCTGGAGCGGCCTAAGCCTTCGCCAGGTCTTGAGGCTCGATTTCTGGAACCGGTTTTTGA
>NZ_LWFT01000211.1:0-688 GCF_001635105.1 Oleiphilus sp. HI0079 | reverse complement strand
GGTAGGTGGTGCTGATATTAATCCCTACCTAGCAATTGCTGGTCAGCTTGCTGCTGGGATAAAAGGGATTGAGGAGCAGTTAGAGTGCCCGCCAGCAGCATGTGGCGATATTTATGAGATGAGTGATGCGCCTGATTTGCCGCGAACTTTGAAAGACGCGATTAACGCTTTTAGCAGCTCAGAGATGCTTAAAGATGCGTTGGGAGAAGATGTCGTAGCCCACTATACTCGCGCAGGCGAAATTGAACAGGAAGAATTCGACAAGATTGTCACAAGCTGGGAAGTAGCGCGCGGGTTTGAGCGATGCTAGGAAAAAGCGCTAAAGGTTACTTTTCAAAAAGCAGAGTGTCTGTGTGAATGTAGGATGAGGATTTTTGTCCTTCGAATAATTAGGAGAAGGTGAGCAGGTATGTCGGAATCAAGACGGGTGTTGCAGTGTGTTAGTCCGATTGACGGAAGTGTTTTCGCTGAGCGGCCGGTGGTTTCTCAGAACGATGCTTTAGAGTGCGTAGCGCGAGCCAGAAATGCCCAAATAGCATGGCGAAACACCTCTCTGGACGAGCGAATCGCCATAGTGCTCAAGTGTGTTGAGTTACTGGGTAGCAAAAATGGCGAGATTGTTCCTGAATTAGCACGCATGATGGGGCGACCGGTACGGTACGGAGGAGAGTTTGGAGGGGTTCAAGAA
>NZ_LWFT01000210.1:0-270 GCF_001635105.1 Oleiphilus sp. HI0079 | reverse complement strand
AGACGAGTAACGGTCCATCTCTAGAGGGTCAAATTCCTCATATTCTGAAACCGTGATGCCTTCTTGCTCTGCGCGATAAAGCACCTGAGCCTCAGTTTCAATTTCCATTCTTCGAAGCTGTTCTCGAAGACGCTCGATCGTGGCGTTCATTTCTTCGAGCGTGAATCCAAAATCACTAATCTGCTGCTCTAAGCGACCACGCGATATACTCGTCTCGCCAGCAAGATTAACGAGGTCATCAATAAGTAAAGCACCAACACGAACTGTTTC
>NZ_LWFT01000209.1:0-944 GCF_001635105.1 Oleiphilus sp. HI0079 | reverse complement strand
TAAGTCGTCTAGGGCTTCAGCTCCGTGACGGCGACTTCCGACTACTTTTAGTTCGCCACCCAGTTTCAGAGCTTGAGCCTCGAGCCTCTCTTCGCCGGCCCTATCTTTTCTCACGCTACCGAAATCCGTGCCGCCGAAATAGAGTTTATCCAAAACCGGCACGTAGACGTAGCCGAGAATCGCCTCTCCATCGCGAATCAATGCAATATTGACGGTAAATTCACCATTCTTATTGATGAATTCTTTGGTGCCATCGAGAGGGTCAACTAACCAATACTCGGACCAAGTGCCACGGATATCATAGCCTGGCAAGCCGCCTTCCTCGGAGAGGATCGGAATGTCTGGAGTTAGCTCGAGCAAGCTCTTCTCAATAATTCTGTGCGCTGCAATATCGGCTTGGGTAACAGGTGAGTCATCGGACTTGGTGTCTATGTCCAATGGCGCCTCTTGCTGGTAAACCTTCAGGATGGCTTGACCGGCTTCTCTTACAATGCGCTCTAGCGCGGGAAACAACTCTCTTAAATCTGACATATCTTCCATGCTTAGTTAGAATGCAGTGAATAAACGCGACCTGAGTATAAAGACTTTGATGCTCGACTGGAATGAAATAGACACGGTCTTCCTTGATATGGACGGCACCTTGCTGGACCTGCATTATGATAACTACTTCTGGCTGCACCACCTGCCGAAGCGTTATGCAGAGATGAAGTCGATGACAGAAGAACAGGCCCGGGATTATCTTGGAGAGTTCTTCCATAGTCTCAAGGGCACGCTGAACTGGTATTGCTTCGATTATTGGGCCGACTTGTTGAATATCGATTTGCTTAGTCTCAAGCATGAAGTGAAAGATAAAATTGCTTTTCGGCCACATGCCCAGACTTTTTTGCAGTTATTGGCGGAAGCGCATTATCGAGTAATTCTCGTTACGAACTCCCACAGAGCAG
>NZ_LWFT01000208.1:0-767 GCF_001635105.1 Oleiphilus sp. HI0079 | reverse complement strand
GATATAAACGAACCACAATCCAACTCGTTGGTGTATAACGTTTCCACTTCACTGATACCGCCCGCTAAAAGAGCCTCAACAACCTCTTCTGTGATCTCGGTATTACAGCTAGCGAGCAGCTCGCCAGTTTCTTCGTTAATAATGTCCTTTGCCAGCACCTTACCGTGAAGATACTCTTTTGGCACTTGAAGGGTTCCGCCAAGCTTTTCAAGCTTTTTGATATGGCGCGCCGTAACACGGCGGCCTTCTTCAACAATTACTTCGCCATCCGCACCCTTAATATCAAACGTGGCCATGTCACCACGAAGACGCTCGGGCACAAGTTCAAGCTCAAAGCCGTCGTCATTTACAACAAACCGACTCGTATCGAAAAACATATCTAAGATTTGCTGGTCTGCTAGATTTAGAGCTCGCAATAAAATAGTTGCAGGCAATTTGCGACGACGATCTATTCGAACAAACACGTTGTCATTCGGATCAAACTCGAAATCCAACCAAGAACCACGGTATGGAATAACGCGAGCGGAGTGAAGCAACTTACCAGAAGAATGCGTTTTGCCCTTATCGTGATCAAAGAATACACCCGGAGAACGGTGCAGCTGAGAAACGATCACTCGCTCAGTACCATTTACGACGAAGGTACCGTTATCTGTCATCAGAGGCATCTCGCCCATATAGACTTCTTGCTCTTTTATATCTTTAATCGCGCGATTTGAAGACTCTTTGTCATAAATGATTAGGCGAACTTTGACGCGAAGAGGCGCAGC
>NZ_LWFT01000207.1:0-993 GCF_001635105.1 Oleiphilus sp. HI0079 | reverse complement strand
TTCAACTCGCTAGACGCACTATCCGCCGAATTCGTGACCATTTCAGATTGATTGCTTTGCCCGCTAGCTTCGCTCGCGGCAAGTGCAGAACCGGCCGCCTTCAGCGCAGCCTCCTCAGACGCGACTTGTTCCGTTTGCGCCTTGGAAGATGTGACCGAATCATCGACACCAGAGCGGTCTAGGTCAGCATCCTCTGAAACCGCCTCTTCCGCGGCTGAGTCTTGAGCCGAGACTTCTTGGTCAGCGACTTCTTGACCAGTGATTTGTTGATCAGAACCAGCTGCATTAGGGCCTGATGTAGCGGAACTCTGGCTTGGTTCCTCTACCAAGGCTTCGGCATCCGGCGTGCTTGCGCAGCCTACAGAAAGGCTCAGAGCAGCGACTAACGCGCTCGATGTCGCGACTTTCATCAGTTTCATTAATATGTCCTCGCACTATCATGCTTCGTTGTTTTTGTATTTGATATTTCTCGGTGTATACCAACAGTGTAGACACAGCCTAAAAAATAGCCGGACAGAATCAGTAGAAAAAGGTAAACGGATGTAATAATGCATAGCATCCGAGCGATCTGGCCCAACAGCTTCACCATCCAGCACTTAACAATACACCTTGATCGGTTCTTTGATGCCTGCTCCACGAGAAAAGTTGATCAACCTGTCCAGAAGGAAACCGTTCAACTCCTGTCCACGAGACAGAACGACGCTGCCACTCAAAGCACACACGTCTTCCTCGAGAATCATGCCAATTTTAAGCTCAGTGACTTTGACCTCTCGCACTGTTTTCGTGTCCTGAATAGGTCGATAACTATCTAACGCAGAGAGTAAGTCGAGATCTTGCTCATTAGTGAAGTGTGTTTTGGCCGCTTTGATTGCCTCTTGAATCGACAGCTGCTTGTGTAGCTTAGTCGTTTCAATCCAGGTAGCTAGACGCAACAAACGCGCTCCGAGCTGCACGCGTTCAGGCAGACTTTCGATATCGGCATCTGTTCCAAAC
>NZ_LWFT01000206.1:0-1061 GCF_001635105.1 Oleiphilus sp. HI0079 | reverse complement strand
CGCTCAATCTTGAGTTGGATATATTGCGGACGTGCTGAGGTGTTTTCTCATCGGCGCCATTGATGCGAGTTGCCCTGATGATTCTCGTGGCTGATCATCGACCTGATAGGCTATAGGTCAAGATGTTCGTGCAACCCGTTTGCATTAATTCCAAAGCGCTTTATCTGCACTACGGAATCGTCATGTTCGTGTCACCGATTTTTCTAGTCTGAATCTATGAGCTGTGGCTTAATAACACCCTGTACGTATTAGCAATCCCAATAAAATAATAAAGAAACGACAAGAACTATGCAGCAGTTTGGCAGACTTGAAGCGAGCGGCGCTCGTGGTTTTACTCTCATCGAATTGATCATGGTTGTTGTGATCCTCGGTATCCTTTCGGCTTTTACTATCCCGCGTTTTGCAGACCTTGGAAGAGAGGCGAGAGAAGCTTCCCTTGCAGGTATTGCGGGGACCATGAAGTCTGCGGCGGCTGTTGCGCATGCAGAGCAGCTGGTTAAAGGTAGCCCCCTTGGTGATACAGTGACGCTTGATGGGGCCGACATCACCATGGTTAACGGCTACCCAACCGCGGATAGTGCGGGTATCGGTGTGGCAGCAGACCTCACCGAGAACTCGGATTTTGTTATTGTTTCTCAAGGGAATCTTGGTGGGGACGTCTTACGGTTGGAGCTGCAAGAAAACTGCTATTTGGACTACACAGCGGCCAATGCGGATGCCGATAATGTACCACCAGTTCGGGTGAGTTTCGGAGTAAGGCTAGTCGCAATAGGTTGCGGTTAGCGTTCTGTCAGTGCGTAATGGCTCTCTCTACCGTGAATGCCTGGGGTTTAAAGTATCTCTCTTCTGTTTGTTGCAGGGCATGTTTCGTCCAGCATTTCTAGCAAGACGAACACCCCTGTTACTACATAAAGTTCAATCTTCAGACGCTATTCTTCATCGCCTTCTTCATCGGCGGACATGCCGAGTTCTTTGATTTTTCTAGTAAGGGTATTTCTTCCCCAGCCCAGCAGTATCGAAGCATCCCGTCGGCGCCCGCTCGTATGACTGAGCGCTGTTTC
>NZ_LWFT01000205.1:0-1024 GCF_001635105.1 Oleiphilus sp. HI0079 | reverse complement strand
TATTATCAAAGTGCTAGCGATCGCGTCGCAGACCATATGACGAAAGAAGTCGACTGTGTAAAGGCAAACGACAATATTTTGGTGCTTGCTGACATGTTTGTTGGCGGACGCCGTCGCGTGCCCGTTGTGGACGAGGGTGCGCTCGTCGGCATTATTACGCGACAGGATTTTGCTAGAGCGCTTATTTACACCATCGACCATCCGCACCACGGTGATCACGCGCACTAGGCATCCTTCTTGGCTCCAGCCTCTGCTGCTGGAACGGGGGCTTTCTTTTGCACCAGGCTGACCATTTGCCAGTCAGCCTTGGGAGCAACGCTCTCAGCACCTCCCGCTGGATACACCGCCCCACTGGGCGCGACGGAAAACAGTAGAGTGAGATTTGCGCCGTGCTCTTTTAGATAAGCGTCAAACGAAAACTCTTCCGTTAATCGTGTAATTGTTACCCGAGCGCCCTTACTGTACAAACTTGCCAGTTTTGCATAACTCAAACCATCCTGAAAAAGACTCGCCGCCTGCATAAAGGTCTCTGGTGTTTGATGACTGGCACGTTGCTCCATTTCTCCCTCGCTTAATGCGAAAACGTGCTGAGCGTTGAAACGGTCAAGGAAGTGATAAACGACATGAGCATTTAATTTTTTATACGGTGAAATCGCCAAGAATTGCCCAATACCCGTCATTTCGAGGTTGTTCTCAGCATGCTCTGAAGCCGGGTTTCCATAGTAAACCGACAAACCTTCCATTCGAGCCGCCCGATAGTTTTCCCAACTGGTGTCTGACAACACAACTGGAACATCAAGCTTTTGAAAGGCTTTCGCAATATCTCGCGCAACGGCGTTTGCGCCCAAAAATAAATACCCATTACTCGATGGCTCACGCACTTTAAGTAACTTCGCCAGCGGAGTGGCTGAAATGCTTTGCAACGCAACGGTAATCACAATCACTAAAAATACCAAAGGCACGAGCATTGCGGCTTCTTCAATACCAATTTCTTCAAGCCTGAAAGCAAATAGCGAGGACACCG
>NZ_LWFT01000204.1:0-1057 GCF_001635105.1 Oleiphilus sp. HI0079 | reverse complement strand
GCATCCTTATCGTAGTTGTAGGTATCGCCATTATCGAAGGTATAAAGCATAACTCCTGGGGACAGAACACTGAGAGCCCCATCATTTAAACTCGCAGTGACGGGCATTTTTACCCCCACACTCGTGCCATCCTTCAAGTCGTCTTGCGTCGGAGGAATCAGCGCATCAGCAACGTCCGCTGAAACCAACTTACGAAAGTTGTTATCCGTATAATTTTCAGTCGTCACGCCGTTGGCGTTCCGTGCGGTAATGCTCGCTGAAGGCAAAGTGGCATACGTAAACGGCTGTCCAATATACGTAAAACTGCCGCAGTTTGCAGCGAAGCGACCATCATCCGGCGCGACCACAAAATCGGCAGGCGTGAACCGTCCAATGTTTGCTGATGTTGAGCCGGCAACCGTTTGACCAAAATAGGCTTGAGGCGACGTTGTCAAAGAAAATACACCAACCTCACTCACCTGCTGATCAGTCAAAGTCCGCGAACCTGGCACGGACTCTGTACCATCAAAAACCAAAGAGGTTCGTGCAAGCCCACCAAGATTTCCTCCAGATGGCGAAATGAGTTGATGACTCAAACCAACCGTACCTTGGTAGCTTGGCGCGCTCCCACCTCCATTACATTCTGCTTGAGCAGTGACACTAAAATTACTTCCCGCTGAAGTCAGCACAGAGCAAGCAGCAAGTGCAGCCTGACTCCCTCCTGCACAGGCTGCATTCGCATCATCAGCTTGGATGGTTATTCGTTGAGGCGATACAACAAAAGGGTCTACCGTGACGGCCAAAGCCGAAAATTCAGGTACAGAACCGTCATAAGGCGCTTCATCATGCAGAACATTTAAACCCAGAACTTCACCTACATCATCATAGGCCAATGCGACACTCGCCACGCCGGCATTAAAGTTAGCAGATACATTAATACTGGCCGGCTGGGTTTCACTCACGCCGACGCCATTAAATAAAATGCTTCTTGGCAGTCCAGTATCTTTGACACCCGGAGACTGAGCGATATCCGTATTCACATCACTCCACACTTTCAGATTCTTGGATCCGTCAAATC
>NZ_LWFT01000203.1:0-1470 GCF_001635105.1 Oleiphilus sp. HI0079 | reverse complement strand
CAGAGTTGCGTTTTCCAGCGAATTATTTGGAACTGCGACGAAAGATAAATCGAACCGTTGTTGTAAGCCATGTTGTGATCTGCGTCCATGCGATTCAGCCGCATGTTGCTTGAGCCGCAGTCTGAACTCATCAGTCGCGTGGTTAGTCAGCCCTAAGCTTAAGGCACGTTACTAGACCTAAGCCGCGCTGCAACTCATGTTTGGACGCGTCGCCTTCTCAATGCGTCGCATCGGCATCGCGTCAACAAGCCGCAACAAATCGTTCGCATTCAATGGCATGTGCGCTCTCAGCTTCACCCTGCCGTCTTTACCTACTAACACCAGCAGCTCGGAGTACGCTCCAACCTCCAGCTCATCTCTCAAGAACGACACATCTTCGTTGGTGAGCATGTCGCCATCGATCACCGCATTTCCATTACCATTGCCAACGACCGTCAAAACCTCAATGTCACGCTTATAAAATTCGCATTCGAACTGTGCAAATGCCGAAAGCTGCTGGAGAAATTTAGGATGTGTTGAGGAACTTGTGAACAATAAGATTGGTCGTGTATCAAATAGATAGCCGTCTAAAGAGCCTGCTGCGACGTTAGAAGACGTAAAAATGAAAGACAAACACAAAATGCGAAACAAAGAACGTACTTGCATAGCGGTCACCTCTTTAAACCGAAGTCTCCAGGTAAGTACTCCTCTTCTTAGTCGATAAGATTACCTAAGACCAAAGAAAACCGTTCAATTTTTTGTAAGTTCTTGTGACCTAAATGAATGGCCTGAGCGCAGTGGATCGCTTTTTACATGCTCTTGAACGACCTAGAAACAAAAAAAGCGCGTTTAATTAGGGCTCGTTTGACGAGCATGATGCCCTTGCTTTCGCCGTTAACGATTGCCTCAACGAATCGAGTGCGGACATGTTAAGTCAGACCAGCTGTGGGTGCCGTCAGTTCGCAGCCGCGTTTAATCAGCGCGTACTTAGCTGTTGGTATGTCACCAAAATGAATAAGTTTCGCGTAAGGGTGCTCAAGACACCTTTAAGGACGACGGCAATTGGGTAAGACGCCCTTTTCAAGCGCCGCCTGATACACAGAGTTCGCCTGTGGCAGCTCTTGTGTTAACTCTTGAATTCGAGTCTCGTTAGACGGGTGCGTAGACATAAATTCCGGTGGTGCATTCCCACCCGACGCTTTCTTCATTTCTTTCCATAACTCGACGGCCTGCGACGGATCGAAGCCTGCTTTTGCCATTAAATAGAGACCAATCGTGTCCGCCTCACTCTCATGGGTGCGACTATATGGCAGGAGCACACCATACTGTGCTCCCAAGCCGAGGGCGGCGAGCGCGGTAGATTCATATTCATGGCCATCAAGAAGCACCGTAGTGGCCTGCTGTGCCAACTGGCTTGTCATAGAGAGCGAGACACGCTCCGCACCGTGCCGTGCATCAACATGACCGACCTCATGCCCCATCACTGCTGCA
>NZ_LWFT01000202.1:0-997 GCF_001635105.1 Oleiphilus sp. HI0079 | reverse complement strand
AACCCGCCATAGCACTCGCAATAGCACCACCAATCGTTGAACCAACGCCCATCCCTTTCTCACAGCCATTCAGAACATGAGGCTCAAACGCAAGGCACTGGTCTTTCTCTGCAAGCATTGCCTGAATATCACTCACCTTGGTACCAGCGCCAACTCGCAATACAAGCTCGCTTGGCTCGTAACTAATCACCCCCGAAAACGGCTGTGAAGACAACACATCACCTGATGCAACAGAACGTCCCAAAAAAGCTCTGGTGCCACCACCTTCAATCGACAATGTACGCTTGCTCTCTGACGCTGCTCGAATACATTGTGCCGCTCGCGACTCTTGTTCATTAAAGTGCTCTACACGAGCAATGGACCAAGACATCAAAAGCGCTCCAAATCTGGGAATGGCAACTCACCGTTGTGCACATGCATATGCCCAAACTCGGCACAGCGAGCCAGAGTCGGGATATTTTTGTTAGGATTCAGGAGCTTATGGGGATCAAAAGCCTGCTTCAAAGCATGAAACTGAGACAGTTCATCACTGGCAAACTGAACACACATTTGGTTAATCTTCTCTCTCCCAACGCCGTGTTCGCCAGTGATCGCACCACCTAGTTTGACGCAAAGCGCCAAAATATCTCCACCCATCGCCTCAGCGCGCTGCAACTCATCGGAGTTATTCGCATCAAATAGAATGAGCGGGTGCATATTGCCATCACCTGCGTGAAACACATTCGCGACCGCTAAACCATATTTCTCGGAAAGCTCGGCAATACCTTTGAGCACGGCGGGCAGGTTTTTCTTAGGGATCGTGCCATCCATGCAGTAGTAATCCGGCGAAATACGACCGACCGCGGGAAACGCACTCTTGCGCCCTTTCCAGAACAAGGCTCTTTGGGCCTCGTTATCCGCGACGCGAACCTCAGTGGCACCCGCGGCCTCAAAAACATGCTTTATTAAAGCAAGCTCATGCTCAACCTGAGCAAGAGGACCATCAAGCTCGGCGATC
>NZ_LWFT01000201.1:0-19694 GCF_001635105.1 Oleiphilus sp. HI0079 | reverse complement strand
ACGCGCCAAACCGACCATGTACGATGAAAAACCTTGAGTATCACGTACCGATACCGAGTCGAGTGTTTCTAAAAGTGCTTTGCGGGCTTGAATCTGTTGTTTAAGCCGTTTGTTTTGCCTGAGCAGGGCGTCATCCAGCCGCAACATCGCAACCTTGGCCTCTAGAGACGTTTTCGCGTCTCGTTGGATACTAAGACTCTGTCGCGTATTCTCAAGCTGCGCGTCCAGATCAGCCTGTTCAAAACTAAGCCAAACTGAAATTAAAATGAGTATGCTCAACAGCACCCCGTAGAGCACCGCCATCTGCATTAACGGAAGAATGACAATTCGTGGGCGAAACTCTTCGGTATAGAGGTTAACTTGCTGCATTAGTCACGCTCCCCTCGATACATTGCGCCAACGGACACGAGCGCATTAATCGCTTCTAAGTCGTTTTCCATATTCAGGGGATTTAAATCTAGGCCGATCACTTTTGCGGTAATGCTTCCACCAAGCATATTCGCCAAAGGTGTACTTGGGTCAGGGCCAAAAAGTATTAGCTCGCCAGGGGGGCGCTGTCCTAACTGACTTTCAAAGTAATCAAAAGAGCGTTGTACTTCGAGAGCAAGTTGTTGAATCACTTGCTCTTGCTGAGAAGGCTCGTTCAAAGCTTCTGTAGAGAAGTCAAAATGTCGCGCCAAATAAAGGCTATGATCTTTGACGAATACCATAATCCCTGCGCCTCGCCGGAGATACAACATAGCGACTGGCCTTTCTGGGTCTGACACTTGCGTAACCGCCACATTTCTCAAACACAGCTCAGCAATATCAATGCTCTCTAGCGCCATCCCTGAATCATTCACCAAGCTGACTAGTCCTTGGATAATTGTGCGACGACAAATAACTACGTTAACTTGAGCTGTCCGTCCTCGCAGAGCATCAACAGGGAACTCATACACATCGGTTATCGCATCATCGAGATCGAAATCGAGCATATCTTTAACGCGCCAACGGGCGGCATCAGGCACCTCACTGTCTTCAACCTGAGGCTTGTCGATAGAATAAGTTTTATATTGATCGAACGGTAGAACCACGCGGCAGGCCATTTTCTCCAAGCCCTGCTCGTCGACAATGCTCCTCAGTTTTGCAACACGTTCTGCCGCATTGCACGCCTCAAACGCGTACATTAAATCGCCACTACCTCTGGAAATAGCGATGCCAAGGCCGTCTGGCCGAACTTCAAGACCGACAACACCTGGCGGACCTTTTGACTTCAAAAATGGAAACAATTTACTCTACCGTCACCTAAAACACATAGTTCATATTACACTTTAGGATAGGGTAGTAAGTTATTGTGTGCAAAAAGATAATTGCAATTATCTATATTAATAATTAGCAATCATTTAGACAGGACATCAAAGCTTAGGTATCGAATCGAGCGACTCACACCAAAAAGGCCCAAAGAACGATTTCTCCAGACCTTCCATTGTTCGGTTTCAATTAAGATCGCAGAAGTGCAGTTTGTTTAACCACCCTAGAAACTGCTAGTAAATCCGAGAGCAAATCCACCAAGATCCACATTCCCGTTATCAACAAGCTGCGCGTATTCAATATTAACAGTCAGATTACTGACATTCATATCAACACCGACGCCATACGAAATATCGGTCTCTGCATCATCTGTATCTGGGTTAGATAAACCAACTTCTGCTCGAGTAAAGCCTGCAAGCACATAAGGATAAATATTGTCGAACAATGCGCCAATGCGGGTATAGGCACCTAATTGATAATTCAAATCAACGTCGCGCGCTCCAATCTCATCACCTAGTATGCCCGCCCCTAGACGCACCTCAACGGCGGCATTATCGTTAATATAACCTCCCATTCGTCCATCAACTGTGGTCATAGAGGCAGATTGAGATGAGTCTGAAAACGCTTGCTCATAAAAACCAAAGTTAAGGCCAACATAGCGCTTCCCGTGCGTGCTATCGGCAGCGACTAAGGGCGACACAACAATAGAAAATAACAATAAAAGAATGGGCTTAGCGGTTATTCCACCAATACTTCTCAAAGACATAACTTTCTCCTCAACGCTGATTCAATTAATACTACATCATGTTCAACGCTCAAACATAGACATTGGCCAACCACTCGCGACAGACAGCATGCTGGCTAACTCATAATCAGACCCTCAAATGTAAAAAGGCCCCTAAAAAGGAGCCTTAAAAACAATCAGAGAGTTAAATCATCAGCTAGAACGGAATATCGTCATCAAAATTATCCATCGCCGGCGCGGGGGCCGGTGCAGGCGCTGATTGCGGTGGAGCTTGGTTGTATCCACCTTGCTGAGGAGCGTAGTTTTGCCCCGCCTGAGATTGCGGAGCTTGATTAGGCTGCGGAGCATAGCTTTGCTGCTTCGGCGCGCCACCTTGCTGCGGAGCTTGATTGTAGCCACCCGATTGGGCGCCATGATCCATGCCTGCGCCCTTCGAATCGAGCATTTGCAATTCGTTGGCAACAATTTCTGTTGTGTAGCGATCCTGACCTTGCTGGTCCTGCCACTTGCGCGTTTGAAGACGACCTTCGATGTAAACTTTAGAGCCTTTTCGCAAGTAGTCTTTCGCTATCTCTGCTAAGCGATTAAACAGAACAACGCGGTGCCACTCTGTTTTAGGAACCATCTGACCTGTTTGCTTATCTTTGTAGCTCTCGTCTGTCGCTAGGTTAAGGTTGGTGACCGTCGAGCCCTGAGCCGTAAAACGCGCATCCGGATCCTGACCCAGGTTACCGATCAAAATTACTTTGTTGATGCCTCTGGCCATCGTTTTCCCCTTTCTAAATTAACGCATTCCTTCGCGTATAGGATTAAAATTCAATTCATTAAATAGTGGCAAGCATTGTCTCACGAGTACTGTTTTTTTTCTATTCAATCAGCAGAGATTTCACTACTAAACAAGGAAGAAATAAGCGCTAAGAGTATTGCTGCTTCAAGCGCTCTAGAGCGTTGTCGTCCAACTTCGTTGACAGTACTTTTAAGTAGGCAACGCCATCTGAAACGACAACGGCATCTTCTACCCCTTCAAGTCTGACAAGCTCATCGCTCAGCGAACTGACTTCAGATGAATCTAGATTCTCTCGAAAAAAAACAGTCATGGTTTTTTGGTGTTTCGGGTTTTCCATCGTTAGCGCGACCAACAACCAAAGTGAGACCAAGCAAACAGAAAACATATATACGGCCGTCTCTGTGTATAAATCAAGCAGCATACCGCCTACTACACCACCTAGAAATGCACCGACAAATTGACCCGTTGAGTATACGCCCATGGCCGTCCCCTTATTGCCGGCCGGACTAATTTTGCTGACCAGAGAGGGCAAACTGGCCTCAAGTAGGTTGAACCCCATAAAAAAGATAAACAGAGCAACTACAAACCACCCCAACTGCGAATGCGCCAACGGCATCGCTGCAGCCGACGACAAAACCAAGAGAATGGCGAGACAAAAGATCATCTTCATTTTATGGTGTTTCTCACCGACGATAATCAATGGCACCATACAGAAGAAAGAGCCTACTAGAACCAGTAAATATAGCCACCAATGATCTTGCGATGGCAAGCCGGCCGAATTGACCAAAGAAACCGGAATCGCAATGAACATCGCAGTGAGAACAAAGTGCAAAACAAAAATTCCGAAATCCAATCGCAAAAGCTCAGAGTCTCTTAGTACATCTCGGATCTGATCCTTAAAAACACGATTATCCCGATGCTTCGTCTTCACCGTAGGATTCGGTATCGCAACGAACGACCAAAGCAAAGCACTCAGCGCTAACGCCGCCGTAAGCCAAAAAATGGCCCTCAGCCCCCCCAAGTCAGCGACTAGCGGACCAAGAATTAACGCCAACGTAAAGCTAACGCCTATCGACATCCCCACCAAAGCCATTGCCTTGGTGCGACTTTCTACACTGGTCAAATCACTTAGTAGTGCCATAATCACGGCCGCGATCGCACCTGCCCCTTGGATAAAGCGACCCGCAATGACCCCATAAATCGTATCACTTGACGCCGACACGACACTTCCAATGAAGAAAATAACCAAGCCGATGTAGAGCATGACTTTTCGGCCATAGCGGTCGGATAAGGCGCCAAACGGTATCTGCAGTAAAGCTTGGCTTAGACCATAGGCACCAATGGCCAAACCGATCAGCGCCGGCGTGGAGCCTTCGAACTCACTGCCATAAAGCACGAAAACTGGAAGGACCATAAAAAGGCCCAACATTCTTGTGGCATAGAGCATTGCCAAAGACAGTACTGATTTACGTTCACTAGCGATCATAGAATAGAACTGGAGTTAAACAGACAAAACGGCGCGTATTCTAGCACTAAAGCGATATTAGGATGACATGCAGAAAAACTATTTTATTACTGAACCGAAGACGGCTTTCAAGGCTATAATGGTTGGTTTCGGCGCTACAAAGTAGAAGTATGGAAAACATCACCGTAAGGGGTGCTCGCACCCACAATCTCAAAAACATTGACCTAGAAATCCCAAGAGACAAACTAATTGTCATTACAGGGCTCTCTGGCTCAGGAAAGTCATCCCTTGCGTTTGATACATTATATGCCGAAGGCCAACGGCGCTATGTCGAATCGCTGTCGACTTATGCACGGCAATTTTTATCGATGATGGATAAGCCCGAGGTGGACCATATCGAAGGCCTTTCACCCGCAATTTCAATTGAGCAAAAATCGACATCCCATAATCCACGTTCGACAGTGGGGACGATTACAGAGATATACGACTACCTTCGCCTTTTATATGCCCGCGCCGGCGAGCCAAGATGCCCCACACACAACCTACCCTTGGATGCCCAAACGGTCAGCCAAATGGTCGACAAAGTTTGTGAGCAACCAGAGGGCTCAAAGCTAATGATGCTTGCCCCAGTTATCCAAAACCGAAAAGGCGAGCACTTACATACATTTCAAGAGTTACAGACGCAAGGTTTCATCCGCGCTCGAATCAACGGAATTGTAGTCGACCTGGACGACACACCGAAGCTAGACAAGAATAAGAAGCACACCATCGAGGTTGTCGTTGACCGATTTAAGGTTCGGCGCGACATCAAGCAGCGAATTGCTGAGTCTTTTGAGACTTGCTTAGAGCTTACCGATGGCATCGCAGTCGTTGCCTATATGGACGAAGACTCCAACAAAGAAGAAATGGTTTTCTCATCCCGGTTCGCTTGTCCGGTCTGCGGCTATTCAATAAGCGAGCTTGAGCCACGGATGTTCTCATTTAATAACCCCTCCGGAGCTTGCCAGACGTGTGACGGTCTGGGCGTCAAACAGTTCTTTGATCCGGATCGTGTCGTTCGCGCCCCCGAACTAACCATTGCTGAAGGCGCGATTAAGGGATGGGACCGCCGAACTATCTATTACTTTCAGTTACTTAGCAGCGTTTTGCAGCACTATTCGGTTGATATAGACACGCCATTCGGTGAAATTCCCGAAAACATTCAGCAGATCATCTTACACGGCAGCGGCAAGGAAGAGATCGCTTTTAACTATGTAAATTCCCGCGGCGACACCATGCAACGAGAGCATGCATTTGAGGGTGTCATTCCGAATATGGACCGGCGGTACCGAGAAACAGAATCGCAAATGGTTAGAGAAGAACTATCTAATTATCTAGCGACACAGGCCTGTCCTTCCTGCCATGGCTCAAGACTCAAAGAGAGCTCTCGAAACGTGTTCATTGATGAGAAAACGCTCCCTCAAGTGATTACACGGCCAATTGGTGATGCTCTAAATTACTACGAAAGCCTAAAGCTCTCTGGGAAGCGCGGCGAGATCGCAGACAAAATTTTAAAAGAGATTCGCTTGCGTCTAGAGTTCTTGGTAAATGTAGGCTTGGACTATCTAACCTTAGACCGTAGCGCAGACACGCTCTCTGGCGGAGAGGCTCAGCGAATAAGGCTTGCGAGTCAGATCGGCGCGGGTCTAGTGGGGGTAATGTATATTCTGGACGAACCATCAATAGGCCTGCATCAGCGAGATAATGAGCGCCTATTGAAGACATTGACGCATTTAAAGGACCTCGGCAATACGGTCATCGTTGTGGAACATGACGAGGATGCGATCCGACTTGCTGACCATGTGATCGACATCGGCCCAGGCGCCGGTGTTCACGGTGGCGAAGTGGTATCTGAGGGGACACCAGAACACGTTATGGCCGATGAGGCCTCTCTTACCGGCGCCTACCTATCGGGCCGCAAAAAGATTGAAGTACCGAGCAAGCGAATCATCCCCCAGCCTGAAAAACAGTTAAAGCTACTTGGCGCGAACGGCAATAACCTCAACGATGTAAACCTGAGCATACCTAGTGGCTTGTTCACATGCATTACCGGAGTATCCGGCTCAGGAAAATCCACATTAATCAATTCTACCCTTTATCCACTCGCCGCGACTGAACTCAACAAAGCTACGACACTAGAAGCATGCAATTATAGCGAGGTTCAGGGACTCGACCTGTTCGACAAGGTAATAGATATTGATCAAAGCCCTATTGGCCGAACGCCACGCTCAAATCCAGCTACATACACAGGGCTATTTACACCGATAAGAGAGTTGTTCTCAGGCACTCAGGAGGCGCGCGCACGAGGGTACAAGCCTGGTCGATTCAGCTTCAACGTCAAGGGCGGTCGATGTGAAGCCTGCCAAGGGGACGGTGTGATTAAGGTGGAAATGCATTTTTTGCCCGATATTTATGTTCCCTGCGATGTCTGCAAGGGTAAGCGTTACAACCGGGAAACATTAGACATCAAGTACAAGGGTCTTAATATTAATGAGGTACTCAACCTTACCATTGAAGACGCCCGAACTTTTTTTGATGCAGTCCCGTTCATCGCTCGCAAGCTACAAACATTGATTGACGTCGGCTTGTCATATATTCGACTCGGGCAGAGCGCCGTAACACTATCGGGTGGAGAGGCTCAGCGAGTCAAACTAGCAAAGGAGCTTTCAAAAAGAGATACCGGCCGGACGTTGTACATACTTGACGAACCGACTACCGGTCTACATTTTTACGACATTCAGCAGTTACTTACAGTCCTCCATCGACTGCGAGACCACGGGAATACGATTGTCGTCATCGAACATAACCTTGATGTTATCAAGACGGCTGACTGGGTCATTGATTTGGGTCCCGAGGGCGGAACAAGAGGGGGAAACATAATCGCCGAGGGATCTCCTGAAGACGTAGCAAAAGTCTCAGGATCATTTACCGGCCAATTTCTAGCACCTTTACTTTAATCATTGATTTCCGAGCTCAACGAGCCGGTATCAAACAGTAACTTGTGTGCTATAAAGCAAAATAAAAAAACCGGCCTAGGCCGGTTTTTTTATGAAGCAAGCTTACTCTTCGTCTTCGTCAATCTCATCGACGATAGGACGATCTACCAACTCTACATACGCCATAGGCGCAGCATCGCCGGCGCGATATCCGCATTTTAAGATACGAATATAACCGCCAGGACGATCTTGGTAACGTGGACCAAGCTCTTCGAATAGCTTAGCTACTACCGCATCGTTGCGTACTCGAGAGAACGCAAGACGTCGATTTGCAACTGAATCGTTCTTAGCAAGAGTAATCAAAGGCTCTGCTACACGACGAAGCTCTTTTGCTTTTGGCAAAGTCGTTTTAATCAACTCATGCTCGACCAGAGATGCAGCCATGTTTTTAAACATCGCCTTTCGGTGCGAGCTATTGCGGTTGAGTTTACGACCACTTTTACGATGACGCATTTTTTAATTCCTTACCTGTCTAAGTCGAGGCTAGCCTAATGAGCTAGCACTCGATCATCGCCCTTCAAGCTAGCCGGTGGCCAGTTTTCAAGACGCATACCTAAAGAAAGACCACGAGACGCTAGAACATCCTTAATTTCAGTAAGAGACTTCTTACCCAAATTAGGTGTTTTAAGCAGTTCCACTTCGGTGCGCTGAATCAAATCACCAATGTAGTAGATGTTCTCTGCTTTCAAACAGTTCGCAGAACGAACCGTAAGTTCAAGGTCATCCACAGGACGTAGAAGAATCGGATCTACTTCTTCCTCTTCTTCCTCTTGTACAGGTTCTTTCTCGTTATCAAAATCAACAAACACCGCTAATTGTTGCTGAAGAATGGTCGCTGCACGACGGATCGATTCTTCAGGATCAATAGTTCCGTTTGTCTCTAAATCAATAACCAACTTATCTAAGTCGGTGCGCTGCTCAACACGAGCGTTTTCTACAGAATACGCTACGCGTGCTACAGGGCTATATGACGCATCTAGCTGAAGTCGGCCAATCGCGCGAGTCTCATCCTCACCCAACGCACGTTGATCAGCGGGCTCATAGCCACGACCACGCGCAATCTTGAGCTTCATGTTCACTTCGCCGTTATCGCTTAAATGACAAATAACGTGGTCCGGATTGAGAACCTCAACGTCGTGATCCACTTGAATGTCACTCGCCAACACAGGGCCTGGCCCTTTCTTGGTAAGCGCCAAAGTCGCCTCATCCTTAGCGTGCATGACGATAGCTAGCCCTTTAAGGTTCAAAAGAATCTCAATGACATCCTCTTGAACACCTTCAATAGCACTATACTCGTGCAGTACACCGTCGATCTCAGCTTCTACTACCGCACAACCAGGCATAGAAGAGAGCAAAATTCGGCGAAGAGCACTCCCAAGAGTGTGGCCGAAACCCCTTTCTAGTGGCTCTAAAACCACTTTTGCGTGTGTTGCACTTAACTCCTGAACTTCAATATTTCGAGGATTCAAGAATTCATTTACTGAACGCTGCATATACGCCCCTATACGTTATGTTGTAGATCCAAAGCTTACTTAGAGTAAAGCTCGACGATTAGGTTTTCGTTGATATCAGCCGGCAGATCGCTACGCTCAGGCGCAGACTTAAATGTTCCACTTAGCTTATTTGTATCAACTTCGACCCACTCAACCGGCGCGCGATTACCCGCCAGCTCAACTGCGCTTTTAACACGCAATTGATTTTTCGCTTTCTCGCGAACAGATACAGTATCACCTGCTTTGACCTGATAAGAGGCAATGTTTACCACATTGTCATTAACCAAGATCGACTTATGCGATACTAACTGACGCGCTTCTGCACGAGTCGAACCAAACCCCATACGATATACAACATTATCGAGGCGTTGTTCTAAGAGTTGAAGCAAGTTCTCACCAGTCGCTCCTTTACGGCGCGCTGCTTCTTTGTAATAGCCACGGAACTGCTTCTCTAATACGCCGTACAAACGACGAACTTTCTGTTTCTCACGGAGCTGAGTACCATACTCAGATAGGCGACCACGACGTGCGCCGTGCATCCCTGGTGCCGTCTCAAGATTACATTTTGAATCTAGAGCCTTAGCACCGCTCTTTAAAAACAGATCTGTCCCTTCACGACGAGACAGTTTACATTTTGGTCCAATATAACGAGCCATTTATCTGTTCTCCCTAAACGCGACGTTTTTTCGGTGGACGACAGCCATTGTGTGGAATCGGCGTTACATCCGTGATGTTTGTGATTTTGTAACCACAAGCGTTTAGTGCTCGAACAGCGGACTCGCGTCCTGGCCCAGGCCCTTTAACCATAACTTCTAGGTTTTTGAGGCCGTATTCAGCAGCCGCGTTACCGGCTCTTTCAGCTGCTACCTGCGCAGCAAAAGGTGTGCTCTTACGTGATCCACGGAATCCAGAACCACCTGCAGTTGCCCATGAAAGAGCGTTACCTTGGCGGTCTGTAATGGTCACGATCGTGTTATTGAATGATGCATGGATATGAGCCATACCATCAACAACAGTCTTTTTCACCTTTTTACGGGTACGTGTACCTGGCTTTGCCATTACTGTTTCCTACTTATTTACGAATTGGTTTGCGAGGACCCTTTCGAGTGCGAGCGTTGGTCTTACTACGCTGACCACGCACAGGCAAGCTGTGGCGGTGGCGAAGACCACGGAAGCAACCAAGATCCTTCAAACGTTTAATGTTCATCTGAACTTCACGGCGCAAGTCACCTTCAACAGTCAGCTTGCTGACCTCGGCACGAAGCGCATCCAACTGTTCTTCTGTTAGCGTGCTAACTCGAGAGGTTGGGGTTACGCCCGTTGCGTCGCAAAGTTTGTATGCTGTCGTTCTACCTACTCCAAATATGTACGTCAGTGAGATCACTGCGTGCTTATTATCAGGTATGTTGACACCGGCTATACGTGCCATTCATCTAACTCCGCTTAATTCAATGGTTTACGGGTGAGCCCCTCAACCACGTGATGTTACCGTCATTAAAAAGGCCGCGAATCATAGCGCCTGATCAAAAATAAATCAAGCCAATGATACGGCCTTTTACAACTAGGGGTTTAGCCCTGGCGTTGCTTATGACGAGGTTCTGAACAAATGACTCTCACCGAGCCATTTCGACGAATAATTTTACAGTTACGGCAAATTTTCTTTACCGAAGCACGAACTTTCATTATCTGCTCCAAATATTTGCTTAAAACCTATCGGTTATCGCAGCATTCCGCCGCTACCGTAACCTTTAAGGTTCGATTTTTTCATGACAGACTCATATTGGTGTGACATAAGATGCGATTGCACCTGTGCCATAAAGTCCATCACCACAACCACCGCAATCAAAAGCGAGGTTCCACCGAAATAAAACGGCACATTGAACCAAACAACCATAAACTGTGGCAGTAACGATACTGCTGTAATATAAGCGGCACCGAAAATTGTTAAACGTGTAAGTACATTGTCGATGTAATTTGCAGTTTGTTCTCCCGGGCGAATGTTGCCAGCCAAATAAGCACCAGATCGCTTAAGGTTCTCCGCAACTTCACGAGGGTTATACATCAAAGCTGTATAGAAGAAGCAGAAGAATACGACCGCTGCTGCGAACAGAATAATGTATAAAGGCTGACTCGGACCTAATGCCTGCGAGATATCCGCAAGCCACTCCATGCCTTCGCCTTGACCAAACCACTGACCTAAAGATGCAGGGAACAACAAAATGCTCGAAGCAAAAATAGGCGGGATAACGCCAGCCATATTTACCTTCAAAGGCAAATGACTAGACTGTTGACTGTAACCACCTCGCGCATTCTGTCGTTTAGCATAGTTAACAGTCAATCGACGCTGACCACGCTCAATGAAAACAACAAAACCCACTGTCAGGATCGCAAACACGCCGATCAAGAGCAGAGCTAAAATATTCAACTCGCCCTGTCGAGCCGCTTCGAACGACTGACCAAACGCGCTTGGCAAGCCAGCGACAATCCCTGCAAAAATCAGCAGCGAAATACCGTTACCAATACCACGCTCTGTGATCTGCTCGCCCAACCACATCAAAAACACCGCACCACAAACAAATGTCGTGACAGCCAAGAAATAGAAGCTGAAGCCATCAGTAAATGTAACGCCTTGCGAGGCGAGACCCACCGACATACCCGACGCCTGCACAAATGCCAAAGCAACCGTACCGTATCGCGTCATCTGGGATATCTTTCTACGTCCCGCTTCACCTTCTTTCTTCAACTGTTCGAGGCTCGGTGTCACTGCAGTCATCAACTGCATGATAATAGACGCCGAAATGTAAGGCATAATCCCCAAAGCAAAGATACTCATGCGCTCTAACGCACCGCCAGAGAACATGTTGAACAGGCTCAAAATAGTACCTTGATTCTGTTCAAACAACGCAGCCAATCGCTCAGGGTTAATTCCGGGGACCGGAATGTGTGCACCTATTCGATAGACGATAATTGCCAAGAATACGAACCAAAGCCGAGACTTGAGTTCATCAAGTCCCTTCCCGAATCCGCCTTGCATCGCAGGAGATTTAGCCATTACTTATTATTCCTCGACCTTACCACCGGCTGCCTCAATAGCAGCCTTAGCACCTTTAGTCACCCTCAACCCTTGAGTCGTGACAGCTGACTTAATTTCGCCAGACAAGATAACCTTCGCAGACTTGGTATCACGACGAACTAAGTTCGCGTTTTTAAGTGCATCCAAATCAACTACGTTACCATCAACTAACTCAAGTTCGTTAAGGCGAATCTCTGCAACATATTGCGCTTGGCGCGACGTAAAACCGAATTTCGGCAAACGGCGCTGCAATGGCTGCTGACCTCCCTCGAAACCAGCTGGAACTGAACCACCAGAACGAGCCTTCAAACCTTTGTGACCGCGGCCACCGGTTTTACCAAAACCACTACCGATACCACGACCTACACGGCGACGCGAAGGCTTAGAACCAGGAGCAGGACTTAAAGTATTAAGACGCATCTCACTCTCCCTCAATTCTGACCATATAATTAACTTTGTTAACCATACCGCGAACTGAAGGGGTATCTTCAAGCTCAACAGTGTGACCAATTTTACGCAAACCTAGTCCCGTCACAGTAGCTCTGTGCTTTGGCAATTGACCAATCGGGCTACGGAAAAGCGTGACTTTAATAGTTTTTGCCTTTGCCATGATCTTATCCCGTAATATCTTCTACTGACTTACCGCGCTTAGCAGCAACGTTTTCAGGAGATTGCATTGCTTTCAAACCATTGATCGTTGCGCGAACAACATTCACTGGGTTTGTAGAGCCGTAGCATTTCGCCAATACGTTTTGAACGCCAGCGACTTCAAGTACAGCACGCATTGCACCACCGGCGATTACACCGGTACCTTCCGATGCAGGCTGCATGTACACTTTTGACCCGCCATGGCGCGCATTGATTGGGTACTGAAGTGTATTACCCTTAAGGGGCACGTCGACCATGTTTTTACGTGCAGCATCCATCGCTTTCTGAATTGCTACTGGAACTTCGCGCGCTTTGCCGCGACCGAAACCAACCCGACCCTCACCGTCGCCTACTACTGTAAGCGCTGTAAAACCGAAAATACGCCCGCCTTTAACTACTTTAGCGACGCGGTTTACCTGAACCAAACGCTCCTGAAGCTCTGGCCCTTTTTGCTCTTCTACACTCATCGTGATGACTCCTTAGAATTCCAAACCAGCTTCACGAGCAGCGTCGGCTAAAGCCTTTACACGACCGTGGTATTGAAAACCGGAACGATCGAACGCAACACGCGTAATGCCTGCAGTTTTCGCACGCTCAGCAATTAACTGACCTACTTTGGTAGCCGCTTCCGAGTTACCTGTTTTCGCACCTCGAAGGTCCTTTTCAACAGTCGAAGCAGATGCCAGAACCTTATCTCCCTCGGGTGCAATGACCTGAGCATAGATGTGGCGAGGCGTACGATGGATAGTCAAACGAGTTTCACCGAGTGACTTCATTTTAGAGCGGCTTTTTTTCGCTCTACGAATTCTTGAAACTTTCTTTTCGCTCATTGTCTCACCTATTTCTTCTTGGCTTCTTTACGTCTGACATGTTCATCAGCATAACGAACACCTTTACCTTTGTAAGGCTCTGGCGGACGGAATGCACGAATGTCAGCGGCCACTTGACCTAAAAGCTGCTTATCGATGCTCGTCAGTACAATCTCTGTCTGTGATGGAGACTCTGCTTTAACATCTTTAGGCAGTTCATATTCAACTGGGTGAGAAAAACCAAGGTTTAGGTTTAGCTTCTGGCCCTGAACCTGGACCCGATAACCAACACCAATAAGCTGAAGTTTCTTCTGGAAGCCTGATGTCACGCCCGTCACCATGTTATTCACAAGTGCTCGCGTTGTACCGGACATCGCTTTTGAAAACTTACTTCCGTTCTTAGCAGCGAACGTTAGCGTCGAACCATCTTGGTTGATTTCCACAACCGGATTCACTTCCATCGAAAGCGAACCTTTACTTCCTTTCACTTCAAGCTGGCCTTCGCCTAACTTGACTTCAACACCAGAAGGCAACGCAACTGGATTACTAGCAACCCTAGACATGCAAACCTCCCTTAGAATACGGTGCAGATAACTTCGCCGCCGATACCGGCTTGACGCGCAGCACGGTCGGTCATCACGCCCTGAGATGTAGACACTATCGCTACACCGAGACCACCGCGAACACTTGGCAAATCGTCAGACGCCTTGTATTGACGCAAACCTGGACGGCTTGCTCGCTTGATCTCTTCGATTACGGGGCGGCCCTCGAAATACCTTAGCTCTACGGAAACTTCAGGCTTAGCACCTTCATCAACCGAGTAGCTAGCAATAAAGCCTTCGCTTTTCAGTACTTCTAAAACTGAAACTTTCATCTTAGATGATGGCATTGAAACAACTTCTTTCTCTGCCATTTGTGCGTTGCGGATGCGCGTAAACATATCCGCAAGCGTATCTTGCATACTCATCGTATGTTCTCCTGATCATTTTAGTTGTGCAGCGCTACCAAGGTGTAACGCTTACCAACACATCAAATTGCTTACCAGCTCGCTTTCTTCAAGCCTGGAACGTTTCCTGCCATTCCCTGTTCACGTAGTTTGATACGAGACAGTTTGAATTTACGGTAAACGCCATGTGGTCGACCAGTAACCTGACAACGGTTACGGAGACGACTCGGGCTTGCGTCGCGCGGAAGTTTTTGAAGCTTCTTTTGCGCTTCCCAACGATCTTCCTCAGAAGTCGCTGGGCTTGCAATAATAGCTTTCAATTCCGCACGTTTAGCTGCGAACTTAGCAACTGTTTTTTCGCGCTTAAGCTCGCGCTGCTTCATTGAGATCTTAGCCATTTGCTCTTACCTTTATTTCTTAAATGGGAAGTTAAAGGCACGTAGCAACGCGCGACCTTCCTCGTCTGTTTGAGCTGACGTAGTAATCGTGATATCCATGCCTCGGATCTTATCTACCTTGTCGTAATCAATTTCTGGAAAAATGATCTGCTCTTTAACACCCATGCTGTAGTTGCCTCGACCGTCAAAAGACTTCGAATTCAGACCACGGAAATCACGGATACGAGGAATAGCAATACCAACCAAACGCTCGAAAAATTCCCACATACGCTCGCCGCGCAGTGTAACTTTACAACCGATTGGATAGCCTTCACGAACTTTAAAGCCTGCAACTGACTTGCGCGCTTTCGTGATGACTGGCTTTTGACCAGACAACGCCTCAAGATCCGCTACCGCGTTCTCAAGAAGCTTTTTGTCTACCATTGCTTCACCAACACCCATGTTTAAGGTGATTTTTTCAATGCGAGGTACCTGCATAGAGCTCTTATAGTTGAACTCATTTTGCAATGCAGGTACGACTTCGCTTGCATAAACTTCTTTCATATGTGCCATATCGCTACCTGCTTACTTATTGGTCGACAACTTCGTTGTTCGACTTAAACACACGTACCTTTTTGCCATCTTCAAGGACTTTGAAACCAACGCGATCGGCTTTGCTCGTAGTAGGATTAAAAATCGCTACGTTTGAAGCTTGAATCGGGGCTTCCGATTCAACAATGCCGCCTGGCGTTCCCAACATTGGGTTTGGTTTTGTGTGGCGCTTGACCATGTTGATGCCAGAAACGATCAAACGACCGTCCTTCATCACACGCGTCACTTTACCGCGCTTACCATTGTCCTTGCCTGCTATGACAATCACTTCATCGTCACGTTTGATCTTTTTCATAACGGGCCTCTATCCTTAAAGCACTTCAGGTGCTAGGGAGATAATTTTCATGTACTTCTCACCGCGCAACTCACGAGTTACAGGGCCAAAAATACGAGTACCGATTGGTGCGTTCTGCGCGTTCAAAAGAACTGCTGCATTACCATCAAACTTGATCAACGAACCGTCAGGGCGACGAACGCCTTTACGGGTACGCACAACAACCGCGTTCAATACTTGTCCTTTCTTAACCTTACCACGTGGAATCGCTTCCTTAACGGTGACCTTAATTACGTCGCCGATTCGTGCGTAACGTCTATGAGAGCCACCCAGTACTTTTATACACTGAACTCGGCGCGCACCGCTGTTGTCGGCTACGTCGAGCATACTTTCCGTCTGAATCATCTTAGTTCTCCAAACACTCTGGGTTAGACTTTAGCTGCCTTCTCAACAACGGTAACTAGCTTCCAGGACTTCGTCTTAGACAACGGACGAGTCTCCTGAATAGTTACAACGTCGCCGATATTGCACTCGTTGTTTTCATCATGAGCATGCAATTTGGTAGAACGCTTAACGTATTTACCATAAATTGGATGCTTCACACGACGCTCTACCAATACAGTAATGGACTTATCCATTTTGTCGCTGACGACTTTACCGCTGATGGTACGAGCTGTGTTATTTGCCACTTCACTCATAATCACTCACCTGCCTTCTGCGTCAATACTGTTTTGATACGAGCAATATCTTTTCGGTTTTGAGCTACAAGATGCGATTGGTTGAGCTGACCAGTCGACTTACGAAGGCGTAAGTTAAACTGCTCTTTTAATGCTTCTTCCAACGCTGTATTCAGCTCTTCAACAGACTTATCGCGTAATTCACTTGCTTTCATTACATCACCGTCCTTTCAACAAAGGTTGTTGGAACAGGCAACTTAGCAGCAGCTAGCGCGAAAGCTTCGCGTGCCAATTCTTCTGACACACCTTCAATCTCGTATAGCACTCGGCCCGGTTGAATTTGGCAAACCCAATACTCAACGTTACCTTTACCCTTACCTTGACGAACTTCCAAAGGCTTTTGCGTAATCGGCTTGTCAGGAAAAATTCGAATCCAGATCTTTCCGCCACGCTTAACTTTACGTGTAATCGTACGACGAGCCGCCTCAATTTGGCGTGCCGTGATACGACCACGACCAGTCGCTTTCAAACCGTACTCACCGAAGCTGATTTTACTACCGCGTTGAGCAAGGCCACGATTACGACCCTTTTGTACTTTTCTAAATTTGGTACGTTTTGGCTGTAACATCTCTCGGCCCCTTACTTAGCAGACTTCTTGCGAGCAGAATTCTTTTCTTCGCGTACCTGTTCGATACCGCCAAGAATCTCGCCCTTGAAGATCCATACTTTTACACCAATGATGCCGTACGTTGTGCTCGCTTCATGCGTAGCATAATCAACGTCTGCTCGAAGTGTGTGCAACGGCACACGACCTTCTCGATACCACTCTGAACGAGCGATTTCAGCACCACCAAGACGACCGCCAACCTGTATCTTGATACCCTTGGCACCTTGACGCATGGCGTTTTGAACCGCGCGCTTCATCGCACGACGGAACATGACTCGACGCTCCAACTGGTTAGCTACGCTAGCCGCAACCAATTTTGCATCCAAGTCAGGCTTACGAATTTCCTCGATATTGATGTGCACAGGCACACCCATCATTCGACTAACTTCGTTACGCAATTTCTCTACATCTTCGCCTTTCTTACCAATCACAATCCCCGGACGTGCCGTGTGAATCGTAATACGTGCATTTTGCGCAGGACGCTCGATCGCGATCTTACTGACTGACGCCTTTTCAAGGCGCTTCATTAAGAACTCGCGAACTTCAATGTCGTTTAGAAGATTGTTCGCGTATTCACCTTTCTCTGCATACCAAACGGAGTTGTGGTCTTTCACAATACCCAGTCTGATACCATTAGGATGTACTTTCTGACCCATCTGAGTATCTCCTAGTTATCGGCCACTTTGACCGTGATATGACAGGTGCGCTTAAAGATACGATCAGCTCGTCCTTTTGCACGCGGACGGATACGCTTCATAGTTGGACCTTCATCAACAAAAACTGTCGATACGCTAAGATCATCAACATCAAGACCGTCGTTATGCTCAGCGTTAGCAATCGCTGACTCCAACACCTTCTTAATCAATTGTGCAGCTTTCTTCGTGCTAAAAGACAAAGTCTCCAGCGCTTCTTCTACACCCTTGCCTCGAATTTGATCTGCTACCAAACGTGCCTTCTGAGCAGAAATTCGAGCACCTCTATGCTTTGCAGCTACTTCCATCTCTCAATCCCCTCAGAATTAACGCTTAGCTTTCTTATCAGCAGCATGACCACGATAAGTACGCGTAGCAGCGAATTCACCCAATTTATGGCCTACCATATCTTCAGTTACAAAAACCGGAACGTGTTGACGCCCGTTATGAACTGCAATCGTAAGACCTACCATCTCTGGAAAAACTGTCGAGCGACGAGACCAAGTTTTAATTGGTTTTTTGTCGCCCTTTTCCAGAGCCGTTTCAACTTTCTTCAACAAGTGAAGGTCAATAAATGGACCTTTCTTTAAAGAACGTGGCACAGCGTAATCCTCTTTTTAATTACTTAGCCGACCGACGACGTACAATCATCTTGTCAGTGCGTTTGTTCTTGCGAGTCTTATGACCTTTAGTAGGTACACCCCAAGGAGTAACAGGGTGACGACCACCAGAGGTTCGCCCTTCACCACCACCATGTGGATGGTCAACTGGGTTCATAACAACACCACGCACCGTTGGTCGAACACCGCGCCAACGTGATGCACCCGCTTTACCTAATTGACGGAGGCTATGCTCACTATTTGAAACCTCACCCAAGGTTGCACGACATTCGGCCAAAACCTTACGCATTTCACCAGAACGCAAGCGAAGAGTTGCATAAGCACCTTCACGAGCTACCAGTTGCGCAGATGTTCCCGCACTACGTGCAATCTGAGCGCCTTTACCAGGCTTCATCTCTATGCAGTGAATAACACTACCTACCGGAATGTTACGCATAGGCAGAGTACTACCAACCTTGATTGGAGCATCTTCACCAGAGCGAACTTCATCACCCGCCTTAAGACCTTTCGGTGCGATGATGTAGCGACGCTCACCATCTGCATACTTAAGAAGAGCAATATGCGCAGAACGATTTGGATCATACTCCAAACGCTCCACAACCGCAGGAATACCGTCCTTCCCGCGCTTGAAGTCTACTAGACGGTAGTGCTGCTTATGACCACCACCTTTATGACGCGTTGTAATACGACCATTGTTATTACGACCGCCATTCTTTGATTTTTTCTCTACCAACGGCGCGTAAGGTCGACCTTTGTGCAAATCAGGGTTTGTAACCTTGACTACATGACGGCGACCGGCAGAAGTCGGTTTGGCTTTAACGACTGGCATAACTATCTCCTACCTTATTCAACATCCATGAAGTCGATGTCCTGGCCTTCCGCCAGAGTGACATACGCTTTACGGATATCCTTACGCTTGCCAAGACCATTGCGAGTTAGCTTAGTCTTGCCCTTGATATTTACAGTACGGACCTGCTCAACATTAACATTGAACAACTGCTCTACTGCCTTCTTGATTTCAGGCTTGCTCGCATCTGAAGCAACCTTGAAACAAACTTGATTATGCTCTGCAGCCATTGAAGCCTTTTCAGAGACGTGAGGGCCTAGTAGCACCTTATAGATACGCTCTTGGTTCATCCCAACATCTCCTCAATCTTCTTCAAAGCAGCGACTGTAACTACTACCTTGTCATGCCCAACCAAGCTCACAGGATCAACACTTGCCGCGTCACGAACCTCTACTTTTGGTAGATTGCGCGAAGCAAGATATAAGTTCTGCTCTACTTCATCAGAAATTATTAGCGCTCCATTCTCCAAGCCTTGAGCTGCCAACTTTGCAGCGAACTCTTTAGTTTTTGGAGTAGCAGCTGTCATCTCTTCAACAACAACCAGACGGTCCTGACGAACAAGCTCGGAAAGAATTACCTGCATCGCAGCGCGATACATCTTACGGTTTACTTTCTGCTCGTAACTACGAGGCTTAGC
>NZ_LWFT01000200.1:0-638 GCF_001635105.1 Oleiphilus sp. HI0079 | reverse complement strand
GAGGGCATCTCGATGCAGCTGTTTTTGTTCGGTGATGTCCCATCGAATAGAAAAGAACAATCTTTCTTCATCGTTCTCTGCCGGCAGAGGCGCGACAACGCTGTCCACCCAATATAAGGATTTGTCTTTCGCGCGGTTACAGATTTCTCCCCGCCAAGTTTTACCGGAAAGAATGCATTCCCAAAATTCCTGAAAAAAAGCGGTCGGGTGGGTGTTTGAGTTCACTATGGCATGGTTTTTACCGATCAGCTCTTCTCTGGAATACTTGGATATTCTGCAAAACTCGTCGCTTACTGCGACGATCTTTCCATTTATGTCGGCGACAGAGACAATAAACTCTGAGCTGATAAGGTCAAAAAGACGATCTTTCGCAAGTTCAATAGGATGGCTTAAGTCGTGCTTGGCTTCGTCTCGCATAGTTACCTATCATCAGAATTCAACGCATACGAATGCTGGATTAACGTTAGTTGATTTTCCAATATTTCCAAGAAGAGAGATCGGCTTTTTTGGGTTTTTAAGTTGCCGCAAGTGCTGCCGAGCTTGGTGCGCTCATCGGGTAGTGCGGCGATTTTTGGCAGGAAAGTTGGGGGCGTTTGCCCCCTATAGGTATGATGCTGTTGATGGTTCTATTTGGAAGA
>NZ_LWFT01000199.1:0-716 GCF_001635105.1 Oleiphilus sp. HI0079 | reverse complement strand
AAGTGGATGAAATCATATATTGCTCAAACGGCCCTACTTGCTGCTGTGATTGGTGTAAGCGCACCAGCTATCGCTGCAGATCAAGACTGTAAGAAACTAAAGGCCAAGGTCGAACAGGAACTGAAGGACAAAGGTGATTCAGGGTCATATGTTCGTATCTATGAAGCCGATGATAAGGTGGAAGGTAAAGAGATAGGATTTTGCTATAACGGAGCCCGTAAAGTTGTTTTGTTTGAAGTAGATCCTGCATAGCGTCATCGTCAAATACGCATCATGCGTAGTTTTGGGCATTGACCGGTTTACGGGCAGCAAAAGAGAGAATCTCGACTAGTCTCCAAATGCGACTTAACTCGACCGGAGACGACTCATGAAAAATCTAATTGCTTGGCCTTTTGCCATTGCTTTGCTTTTAGCGCCTTTGCTTGCCAGTGCAGAACTCAAAGACTGTGATGAGCTGAAGGACGAGATTGAAGCGAAGATTAAGAATAACGGCGTTAAAAGTTTCAAGCTGACAATCGTTGGTAAAAGCGACGCTGCTGAAGGCGAGCAAGTTGGGAGCTGCGAGGGTGGCACCAAAAAAATCATGTATGTGAAAGGTTAGTTTGCTGATAGAACTTTGACTGGCTTGATGGATGAGCGCTTACTGAGTTGATTCGTCAGAGTAAACAAGGCCAAACCTCTTCTAAGCATCGATGCTCGTTGCTTCGCATTTCAAA
>NZ_LWFT01000198.1:0-806 GCF_001635105.1 Oleiphilus sp. HI0079 | reverse complement strand
GCATGTTGAACGGCTTTCAAGCGTCGAGCACGTATCGGTTCGACAGGTTTATCAAGACAAGGTCAATTTAGGGATTAAGCTTCGTGGATCTCGGGCTAACTTTGAGCAGCAAGTTGCCCTTGCCGGCAAGCTTCAGTTGGTCGCGCCACCGTTCTCGCAAGAGACCGAGCTGAGTTCAGCGCAGCCGCCAGCAGAGCGTGAAGACGCATCTTTGACTCAAGATGACCAGTTCGCAGCGGTTGAGCTTAACGAAATGCCGCAAAGTCTGAACTTCTATTGGGTTCCTGATGGTGGAGCATAACTAGGTGTTTGTTAATCAGATACCAAATTTGCTGACTGTGCTTCGCATCGTTCTCATCGTGCCGTTCTCCTATTATTTGATGACACAGAGCTTCCAAAATGCGTTTCTTGTATTTGTCATTGCCGGAATTTCTGATGGTGTCGACGGTTTTCTCGCTCGGCACTTCAATTGGCGCTCCCGCTTTGGTGCAATCGCCGACCCGCTCGCAGATAAGCTCTTACTGATCACAACCTATGTGTTGCTTACCTGGCTCGGAGAGCTTCCACTTTGGTTGGTGTTGCTCATTTTCGGTAGAGATTTAATTATCGTTATCGGTGGCTTATTGTTTCACTACAAAGTGCATCATTTTGATATTCAGCCAACGCTACTTGGAAAGCTTTGCACTTTTATTCAAATTTCATATGTGGTTGTCTTGCTGTTGCATCTTGCCGGTTATGCGGCGCTTGGCCCTTTTATTGACTTAGGTGTCTATCTGGTTGCAGGGATAACGTTACTCAGTGGTCTC
>NZ_LWFT01000197.1:0-993 GCF_001635105.1 Oleiphilus sp. HI0079 | reverse complement strand
ACGATTTACAAAACCCTGCGGTGCATCAAAGACAATCATCTGGCCTTTTACCGGCTCAATCTTTATGCGCTGATTCGGCAGGAGCGAAGACGTCCACGCACCAGAACAAAATACCACGCTGTCAGCGTCTACGCGCTTGCCAGATTCTAAGGTGACGCCACGCTCATCAAATCGCGCCAGCCCATCATTCTCGATCACTTCGATAGCCGGATGTTCATGCATGAGTGCACGTAGGGCATTCAACAAGCGCGGGTTACGCACACTTCCTACGCTCGGCATCCATAGTGAGCTTTCATGGCCTTGCCCTAATGCAGGCTCGAGTGCATACAATTGCGCAGCTTTAATCTCTTCTAGCCAAGGGCCATTCTTGGCAGCCCAACGGATCGCCTGATCTTTCCCCTCAACCTGCAACATCAACAAACCATGGCCAGAGTATTCCGGATCGATGCCGCTTTCTTGATGCAGTGCCGCCACTAAATCGGGATACAACGCCTGCGATCGTGAAGCTAGTGCGGTGACCGGCTCCGAATAACGCCAAGGATAGAGTGGTGAAATAATCCCGCCACCAGCCCAGCTCGCTTCTCGCCCAAGCGCACTTTTGTCAACAATGACTACATCGTAGCCTTCTCCGGCAAAACTTCGGGCTTGTAACATCCCTATTGCGCCACCACCAACCACGACAACTTTCATTAACAGGAAACCTTTAAAGTATTTCTAGAATCTGACCAATGGAGCCTAATCATTTAGGCGAGCCTTGTATTCTACGCGCTGAGAAAAGAAAATGGAGCTTGAGTTCAGGACGAACTCGCAACAATTTGACCTTTCTCGTACGAACAAACCATCAAAGGACTGATGATATGCTCACGACACCCAAAAGCCATTTTGGCTTTACCCTTATCGAACTGCTGATAGCGCTCGCCATCATCACAATTACGACAAGCGTCGCCTTCGGCGCGTTTCCAATCATTGAAAAATACCGCGTTGAAAACAATG
>NZ_LWFT01000196.1:0-732 GCF_001635105.1 Oleiphilus sp. HI0079 | reverse complement strand
GTTGCATTACAGAAGCCGCAGTGTACGCAACTTCGCAATATCTCTTCAGCACGCTGACCAAAGCCACTCTCTTGATAGATCGGAATTAAATTCGTCTGCATGCTTAAAACGCCTCCGACATACGGCCAACATTCAAAACACCATACGGATCAAACGCGTTTTTCAGCGCAACATGCAGTCTTTCTATTGTTGGCGAAAGCCCACCTAAAACATAACATTGATCAACATTGAGACTGTACACGTGTGCATCAAGATCACGCAGATTCCCAGCGCTCTTGCTTAGGTCGTCTTCACTAATCTGGATAAAGGATTCCCCACCCGCCCAATTTACTAAGATTGGCGCAGCTGGGAACACATCCGTTAATCGCGTGTACTTTGGCGTAACAACGCGCCAAAGTTTACCAGGTTCAGCAACATCAAATATGGGGTGCTTCATTTGAGACAGCAAGTCCCAAAATACATCAGACTCTTCGACATAACGACGCAACTCGAAATGATCGAGCACCTCAGAAACTGCATCCTCAGGGCCAGAAAAACGAATATGGGCTAGATCGTCGCACCAAGCGAAGCCGATTCGCATTGTCATACTCCGATCAAGTTTCACAGCTAGGGCCAGTGCAACTTCTAACGAACATGGCATCTGTACAAAGCGTTGCTGAGACTGAGTCGGGAGCACTTTAAGCGACACCTCTGTAATCAGCCCCATACAGCCCAAAGAGCCGACCATCGCCC
>NZ_LWFT01000195.1:0-821 GCF_001635105.1 Oleiphilus sp. HI0079 | reverse complement strand
GCGCTCTAACCGGGTTGATGTCGAAGCACTCATGGCGCATCTTTATGCGACCACGGATCTAGAGAAAAATTATCGCGTCAATATGAATATGATCGGTACGGATGGCCGCCCAGGCGTTAAGGATCTCCGCGAGATTCTAACAGAGTGGTTGTCGTATCGAACCGAAACAGTGACTCGTCGGCTTCAGTATCGCCTCGACAAGGTTGAGCGCAGACTGCATCTTTTAGAAGGCTTGCTGATTGCGTTTTTGAATATCGATGAGGTTATTCACATTATTCGCACGGAGGATGAGCCGAAGCAGGTGCTGATGCAGCGCTTCGATCTGACCGAAGTTCAAGCGGACTATATCCTTGATACCAAGTTAAGACAGCTTGCTCGCCTCGAAGAGATGAAGATCAAGGCTGAACAGGAAGAGCTTGAGAAGGAGCGTCAGTATCTGCTGAAAGTACTTGGTTCTAAGGCGCAGATGAAAAAGCTGATCAAGAAGGAGTTGCTCGCCGATGCAGAGAAGTATGGCGACGAGCGTCGTTCGCCCATCGTCGCCCGCAAAGAAGCCAAGGCATATACAGAAATGGATCTGGTCAGCTCAGAACCCGTCACTGTTGTGCTTTCCGAGAAAGGCTGGGTGCGTGCAGCGAAGGGGCACGATATAGATCCGAAGGGATTAAGCTATAAAGCGGGAGACGGCTTTAGTCTTGCTGCGAAGGGGCGGAGTCAGGAAGGGGTCGTTTTTCTAGACTCTACGGGTCGTGCCTACACCGTAGCGGCGCATACTTTGCCATCGGCAAGAGGGCAGGGCGAACCGTTAACGGGTAAGATTA
>NZ_LWFT01000194.1:0-617 GCF_001635105.1 Oleiphilus sp. HI0079 | reverse complement strand
TTTACATCAAAAGCAGGCTCGCCGAGACGGTAACTAACGTACTCGAGGGCAGCGTTACCAGAAAAACTAACAATCGGAAAAACAGACTTAAACGCTGCGTGCAATCCTAAATCATCTCGCTCTGCAGCATCACCACCTTCCTGAAGAAAGCTTTTATAAGAGTCTATTTGAATAGACAGAAGATATGGCACATCCATGACGGTCGGCAATGTGCCGAATTCTTTACGAATACGCTTTTTCTCTGTATACGAGTAGGTCATCTGTATTCCCCAGTTATGACAAAAGGTCTGAAATCTTTCTAGCAACGTGACTTCGTCTGGTCAGCATTTGCTAGGGCAGGGCCAAGCCCTGAAACGCTCCTACATTAGAGGAGTAATGCAATCTTTAACAACGGAAAAAGGCCGGGGGCATAGGATACCACCGGCCAATTCCTTTTTAAGGACTATTGGGCTATGTTGCTCAAGTCGCTATTCAACGAATAGTTACTTAACTTCAACAGAAGCGCCAGCTTCCTCAAGCTCTTTCTTAGCAGCTTCAGCGTCGTCTTTGCTAACGCCTTCTTTAACAGTTGATGGAGCACCGTCAACCATTGCTTTCGCTTCTTTAAGGCCTAGACC
>NZ_LWFT01000193.1:0-1073 GCF_001635105.1 Oleiphilus sp. HI0079 | reverse complement strand
AGAAGTACACGAATCGCGGTTTGCAATTTCTTGACTTGATTCAGGAAGGCAACATCGGTTTGATGAAAGCGGTAGACAAGTTTGAATACCGTCGAGGGTATAAATTCTCGACCTATGCAACTTGGTGGATTCGTCAGGCGATTACTCGCTCTATTGCAGACCAAGCGCGCACTATTCGTATCCCCGTTCACATGATCGAAACAATCAACAAGCTGAACCGTATCTCTCGTCAAATGCTACAGGAAATGGGTCGCGAACCTACGCCTGAGGAATTGGGTGAGCGTATGGATATGCCGGAAGATAAAGTACGTAAAGTGCTTAAGATCGCGAAAGAGCCTATCTCTATGGAGACGCCGATTGGCGACGATGAAGATTCGCACCTTGGCGATTTTATTGAAGATACTATGGCAGAGTCTCCCGTTGACACGGCGACTGGCGAAGGCTTGAAAGAAGCGACTCGCAGCGTGCTTTCAGGGCTAACAGCAAGAGAAGCTAAAGTGCTAAGAATGCGCTTTGGAATTGAGATGAATACCGATCATACTTTGGAAGAGGTGGGTAAGCAGTTTGATGTTACACGAGAGCGTATCCGTCAGATTGAGGCGAAAGCGCTTCGTAAGCTTCGTCACCCAACCCGTTCCGATCATCTTAGAAGCTTTATTGACGAATAATCGTCTAGCAAAGTTAAAAAGGGCGCATTATAATGCGCCCTTCTTTTTGGAGCGTTCTGCTTCGGTCTGTTGTTGGCGCGGACTATAAACTAAGACCATAGTGTGCCCCTTTAGCTCAGTTGGGTGAAGCGAGCGCTTTTAACGAAGTACTGCTTCGTGCGAGTGGAACGACTCAAATTTGTAATTTGAGGCCGGGCTAGAGCACCCGAGCAACCCGCAGGGGTGCCAAGTCTGATTTGGTAAAGACTTTAAACTAAGGCCAAAAGTGTGCCCCTTTAGCTCAGTTGGTTAGAGCACCCGACTCATAATCGGTAGGTCCCCTGTTCAAGTCAGGGAAGGGGCACCATTTTTCTTCTTAATCCATCAAGTATCTCTTTTTTTCATTCCTCCCACTCTATGCGATCG
>NZ_LWFT01000192.1:0-851 GCF_001635105.1 Oleiphilus sp. HI0079 | reverse complement strand
GAGAGCTTCGATGACAGGCTCGCCAAATAATTATTGATGATGCTGAGGGGGTTGTTTGCCTCATGCGCAATCTCTCTGACTTTTGCGCTTAGGGCGCTTATTTCCGCGTTCGTTTGCAAGGGCACGCTTACAGCTTCAATGTAAAGGCATTGATCTGTCAGCTGTCGTATCAATAAGTCTAGAAAGCTAGGATGAATTTGTTCTTTTTTGGAATGAAGGCTGGCCACAACCACGCAGATAACTCGGCTTTGATCGCGTATCGGCATGCAGAGCATACCTTCTGCGGCTAAATGTCTTAGAATTTGTTGGTCGGCTACGAGTGCTTCTGAGCGGTGTTGGAACGAAGAAAGAACATTGCCTTCTATCGCTGCTTTAGCGACTAAGCTGCTTCCGCGATCAACAGGAAATTGCATCGGGACCTGCTTTTGATCCTCGTCCACAAGGATAAGCTCTTCATCCTCGAGCCAAAACACAGCGCTTGTGCGCATACCAAAGAGGAGTGAAAGCGTGTAAGAAACCTGCTTCGCAAACTCGGTTTTCGTATCGCTTTTGCCAATTATGTCGTGAGATATGCTTTCTAGGCTGTGATCTCTGACCGTCTTCGCCAGATTAATATTGGCTTCTCGGTCATCAAAGGATTGAGATTCCTTTGTAGATTTGAGATTGATACCCATGCTGCTGGCGACTTCTTTTACTTCTTCATCGATTTTTCGAACAATTTCGTTAACGAGCGAAGGGTTGAGTTCAAATAGCTTTGTTCCAATTTCTGCTTGGTGTTCATGGTTCCGCTCGTCTAGTCGACTAAGCTCGCTGGAGACAAACAGGATTTTTACCAGGTGGTGTGCGCCCAC
>NZ_LWFT01000191.1:0-973 GCF_001635105.1 Oleiphilus sp. HI0079 | reverse complement strand
AGGACAATGAGGCCGTCGTACGTATCAGTGATATTGGTGAGATCGATGGCGATGTTTATGCACCGCATATCATCATTAATGGCACCGTTCATGGTGACGTCTATGCATCGAGCCATATAGAGCTCGCGGAGAACGCATCGATAAAAGGTAACGTCTATTACCACCTTATTGAGATGGCGATGGGTGCCGAAGTAAACGGTAATCTTGTGCATCGCAAAGAGCCAGAGAGGCACGAGAACGATGCCCCAAAGAAGCAAAACGAACCGACGGGTAGTGATGCCATAGAGCTTAAGGCTGTTAGTTCGTCCGCAAGTAAATAGGAATACTTGACTAAATTTGTCGGATAAGCAGATAATTGCCGGCCGAGAGAGCAGTCAGGAGTTCCGATGAGCGTTGTCCAGTCACATATCCCTTCTCCATTGATCTTTACCGATGCGGCAGCAACCAAGGTAAAGAACTTGATAGAAGAGGAAGAAAACCCAGCATTGAAGTTACGTGTTTACGTGACTGGAGGTGGCTGTTCGGGGTTTCAGTATGGCTTTTCTTTTGATGAAGAGTTAGCCGACGACGATACGGTGATTGAGAACATGGGGGTGAATCTTGTTGTTGACCCGATGTCGTATCAGTACCTCGTTGGTTCGACAGTCGATTACAGCGAAGGTCTAAAAGGCGCTCAGTTTGTAATCAATAATCCAAATGCGACGACAACCTGCGGCTGCGGATCGAGTTTTACCATTTAGTTTGAATCGCGATCGAGTAAGAGAAGCGCTTTCGTCGCTTCTCTTAGATGTCTTTCCCAGGCTTTCTTGCCACCTTCCTCCGAAACAACGCCATCATCTCCCAACAAGATATAGCGAATCAGACCTGTCATGTCTGTGTTCTCCTTTGCCGATGGTTCAGTACAAGACAGTACTATAAGACTTTGTAGCTCCGGCCAGCAGTCCCAAGGTGCTGATTTTGATTCGGCGAAGCG
>NZ_LWFT01000190.1:0-15709 GCF_001635105.1 Oleiphilus sp. HI0079 | reverse complement strand
TCTGGCTGCGCAAATCCTCCGGCATAGGAGGGCGATTGGCCTTGTAATCGGGATACATGTCGTGACGAAAGTTTTTGCCTTTTGCATCAAAGACAACAATGATTTTTGATTCGGGATAGTCGCTAACGAGGCGACGAATCATGTTGATGACACCTTTTATCGCTCCGGTAGGCTGGCCCTTGGAGTTGTTTAGAGGCGGGAGTGCATGGTAGGCGCGAAATAAGTACGATGAACCATCGACGAGAACGGCTGGGGCTGTAGCGGTCATTGAATCACTAATTGTTTTGTGGTTTTGAAAGCATGCTATAGTAGGGAAAAACGCCACAAGCTTAAACCTTAAACACCAACAACCCTCGTGTTTTGATTTTCATAAGAAGGATTCCATGACCTCTTCACGCGCACACTTATTTCTTGCCTTACTGTTTAGCCTCTCAATCTGGAGTGCGGTGACCCATGCTGAGGAACCCAGAACTGGTGAGCAGCCTGACATTGTTATTCGTGAAGAAGAGAATAAAACGTTCTACGAGTATCGTGTTGGCGGTGTGCTGAAAGAGATAAAAGTGGTTCCAAAAATTGGCCCCGTGTATTACTTGGTACCTGCCGACGGGGATGGTTGGATTCGTGAAGAAAAGTCTCAGATGCTGGTACCAAAATGGGTTTTGTTTGAATGGTAAATAAAACACCAAAAAGTTAGAACTTAGTATGAATATTCTAAAACTGCTTGGTACGATTTCCTCAACTTAGGTAGTTGCTGCTTTTAAAAAAAGAGCACTGGCCGAGGAGTCTTTCATCTAGGATATTTTTAGGAGAGTTATCATGGCTAAGATCAAAACTTACCAAGAGCAAGTTCAAGACGTAGTAGCAAAAGCAATCGACGCAGTAGAAGGTCAGTACAAAGCACTTGCTGGTGCATCTTTCGGTTACGCTGAAAAGTACTACAACGTTGAAACTGTTAAAACCAAGCACGACGAAGTTATTGCTCTTGCAACTGACAAAGCACGTGACGTAAACAAGCTTGTTGGTTCTTATGCTGGCGACCTTATCGCTAAGTTTGAGAAAGAAGAAGCGCCAAAGAAAGCAGCAGCTAAAAAGCCTGCAGCGAAAAAAGCTCCGGCTAAGAAGCCTGCAGCGAAAAAAGCGCCTGCTAAAAAAGCAGCAGCAACTGCTTAAGCATCCGCTTAAATAGTGATTGAAAAAGGAGGCCCATGGCCTCCTTTTTTTATGCCTGTCTCATATTGATCTAGATTAACTTCATGAGAAGAGATCCCTTTATCCGCCGAATTTGCAGTGTCTTCGTATCAGTTAACGCATCACAGCGGACATGTTCAATATGGCGAGATCACAGCGATTTTGGTTAAAAGCGGGCGTCGCACAAAATAAATGCACACCCTTTTCCCTAAGCTCCCTTCATTGATTAGGTTGATATGCAGTCGACAAAAATCTTCGTATGTTTTTATAAGAAAGCAAAAAAGTGGACGCGTCTATTTGATCAGAATACAGGTAGACCTCTGCTAGCAGCCCCATATAAGCTTGATACTCGAGAACGTGTCGATCAAATGAGGATTGGCATGTTTCAGAAACAATACTGAAATCGAACCCACTTCCTGCGTTTAAAGTACGCAGGAGCTTTGAAGCTTCATTCAATCTGTCTTCCTTAGTGCTTCTAAGACCCACAACTGCAATATTTAACTTTGATAACTCATGTGCTAGCGGGCATCGATTGACAGCCCAGCCATAGTACATGTGGGACAACTCCATCAAGTTCGACACTAACGTTTCGTGTCGTTGGCTATCTTTTTTTAAAAAATGATTTGCTGATACTAATGCCAAACGAACACAATGCTCGCTGCGCTCAGTGCATAAATTTTCTTTGACATAGCCTGCCAAAGGAGGAGGTAAGTGCGTTACGACCGCATTGACTAACAATAAATCTTCATCTTCTAGGTTGACTTCCGATTTAAGGACTTTAAAAAACAAGTCTTCATCTGGAAAAACGTTCAGTATTTCTGCCTTTGCTCGCTGATCAATGTAAACGGCATAAAGCGCGACACTTACAATAACAACAAGCACGACAAATGATATTACTCGCAAGAAATCGCTCAATTTGCTCACTTCTCCTTTCAACTACCCTTTTTATCTTTCGACAAAGACAAGAGTGAAGCACCGGGAGCGAAAGGACATTGGTGAAGGCTATTGAAATAACAACTAATCGCTTGGTAATTTTTATAGTGCACTAACCACTAATCCCTGTAATGAATAAATATCTTTTTCAAGGATAAAGCACCGAGCGATATATGTCTGCTATTTGGTGATAACTGACGCAGAGGTGCGAAGGATTTATAGCCCGCTAAAGAGGATGCGCGGATGTCGTTATAGTAAGGAATAGAACGCTGTTCTTTTTTGCAAATCGATGCTTGAAGGCAGTCTATCAAGAGTTTGATCTCGGGTGGTTCCTGAAGTGCCAACTTACTATTACTTCAATGCGGAATATTTCTCACTTTCGTTATTGCACGATACTCATGTTTAGCCCAAAAGCACTCAGGTATTTCGTTAAGGAGCGCTCTCTATTTCTGTGCAAGGTTTGCATCTGCACGCCGTGGGTAAACTCCACTTCAGTATTTTTTCGTTCTTTTAACTCAAGCGTCGCTGTGGCGGGTAGCTTCAGATCGGCAAAAAGCGCATCCATTGTGTGCTTGCCTGCTCGGCTGAGCAGGTAATCGCCTTCTGAGAATAATAAGTCGGTGCGGATTGCGATGCTCGGAGAGGCTTGAGGCGCACTTATGATTATACGACCCTTGAGGTTTAATTGTTCAACGCGTTCGTTAAGCGTATTGGAGGGCCAAGTTACTTCGATTGCTGCATCGCTAGACGTCTCGATAGCGTTTTCTGCTTTTGATAAATGTAGAGCGTTAGAGTCGATCGTGCTGATGGGCAGCGCATTAGAAAGCATATGCTGAACGCCGCTAGCCTGCGCGGCGATTAAGGCCAATACAAAGAGTACGGCCAGTGTGATGGGCCTGGTATTGTCGGTCGCCTGAGACATATATGGGGTGATCTGACTCTGAGCAAAGCCTGTTTGAACACGCATGTTTACGATGCTCTTTGCCCACTAAAGAAAGAGCTGTTCTTTTGCCTCGTTGCTTTCGCTACCGATCTTGGCTCAACGGCGCGAACATTTTTTAATACCTCTAGACCATTGGTCATGCCTTCGAGTTGCGCCCTAATTTGTGCAGGTGTTTTGTGTTGCAGGATCATGATCAGGCCTTCTGCTGACAAGCGCAGTGTGTGATCTTCAAGTTCCAGCATGGCCCACAGCTTAAGAGAGAGAGTTTTTAATACCAATGTATTCAATAGCAGGGCGAATGCGAGTGCGATGAGAGCTGGCATGCCGATGATTCCTGCACTTTCTGTGCTGTCAGCGGAGAGTTGAATGATCAAGGTGCAGACGGAAACCAGTAACGCAACTGGTAGCAGGTTTGAGTTAACCCCCTCAATCATTGCAATAGTTTTCTGGCGCTGTTGACGGGTGCTTTCAATCTGCCAGCTTAGTGTCTGTGTCGCATCTTCTTCAGAGTACTCTTCTCGCGCGGCGATCAGGCCTGTGCGCACGAGGCTTTTATCCATCGTCGCAAGTTCTTTATCGATGAGCGCAAACTGTTTACGAAACCATAGTTTTGAGAAACCGACGACTTGAACGATGATGCTCTGCTCGTTTGATTCGGGCTCTTTTAAGTCACGTTTTAGGGTTGCGGGTAATGCTTTGAGCGATGCCCAAGAGTGATTAATGACGATAAGGAGGCACGATAACAACAAAAGCGTTGCGATGCCGAGGATGCTTAGCCACATAGGTTGCTCCTAAGGTAGTACAAATTTCTGACACAAAAACAGCGATATTGTGAAAGAAGCAATTATTGCGCCTAAGATGGTTGGCTAACGTATAAATCCGCTATGTTAGTTGGCTTTGCGTGTCTTTGTCGTGACGTAGGCGTTGATCAAGTTGGTTGAGTCGTTCTGGTGTGCCAACATCGAGCCAGAATGCACGCATTTCTGAGCCGTAAAGACCGCCTTGTTGCGCGAGCTGTCTTAGGATGGGGCCAAGCGGTGCCGGGCCGGGTGGCAATTGGGTAAACACACTCGGGCGGTACAAGCCGATTCCGCTATACGTGCGTGCGTTATGTGCACTATCAGCTTGGTCAGCTTTGATTGATAGGCGCGCACAGCCAGTGTGATCCATCCCGTGGATGTCGAAATCGCCGGAAGGATTGTGACAGGGGTTTTGGCAGAGCAACAGGTTTGCCTGCACTTGGCGGTGCGCATGGAGAGCATGATCCAGCCAAGGGCTTAAATCTTCTTCAAAATAGACATCGCCATTAATGAGCAAAAAAGGCGCATCGTTTTTCGTTTTCAGGGACGCAAGCGCGTTGACGATGCCGCCGGCCGTTTCAAGAAGAGCCTTCTCAGGATAAATGTCGATTTTTAGACGGTGTTGCCAGTTCTGTTCCAAGTGGTCAATAACAAGGTGCCCAAGCCAGTGTGTATTGATGGCGACGCGCTCAACTCCGAGAGATTCAAGCCTCTCTAGATGATAATCAATCAATGGTTTTTGGGCGGCTTTCAGAAGCGGCTTTGGGCAGTGGTCAGTGAGTGGCCGCATGCGCGACCCCAGACCTGCTGCCAGTATCATCGCTCTCATTGTGTTGGCTCTAGCGTATGCGATGCGACGAAGTCCAGCATTGGCTGCTCAATTCGGTGTTTCAGTAGTGCGTGCAGGTTGTGCAGTTCGTTATGCCGCGCGGTTTGCGTCAGTATGTAGTTAAATGTTCTTGGGATATCGTTAAGATAGCCAAACTTGCCGTCGCGCAGGGCGAGTCTTGCGAAAATACCTGCGGCTTTCATATGACGCTGAATGCCCATGAGATCGAATTGCTTGAGGAAACTCGCTTCGTTCTCTTCGCGCACAGCTTCAATGGTCGATGTTTGTTTGTAGTTGAGCGCTAATTCTTTGACCAAAGTTGGATTCAGCTCGATATAACAATCGCGTAGTAGCGAGACTAAATCATAGGTGACAGGGCCAAATACGGCGTCTTGAAAGTCGATGATCCCCACTTTTCCAGACGGCAGAGACATTAGATTTCGCGAGTGATAATCTCGATGAACCGCACACTGCGTTTGCGAAAGCGCACTTTCTATGAGCGCTTCAAACGACTGCTCTATGGTGGCTTGCTCGCTTTCAGTGAGCGAAATGTGCAGTGCTGTGCCAATGAGCCAGTCCGTGAACAAAGCAAGTTCTCGTTTGAGAAGTGCGCGATCATAGGTCGGGAGATGCTTTGCGCCCCGGAGATCCTGAATACCCTTAAGTGAGTGAATCGCGCTTGTGTAGACGGAGTGCTGTTCTTCGAGAGGTTTTTTGTCCACCATTTGAAACAGCAGCGTGTCGCCAAAGTCTTCAAGAAGTAAAAAGCCTTGCTCTAGGTCGATGGCGAACAGCTCAGGTAGGAGAACACCCTGTTCACGCCATGCTTTTGTGATTTCTACAAACGGGTGGCAATCTTCTTTTTCGGGTGGCGCATCCATCACGATGAAACTTTGGTTGTTCGAGTTCTTGACGCGAAAATAGCGTCGAAAACTGGCATCTCCAGCCACGCTCTCGAGAGGCGGTGTTGGCGTTGTGTGATTGGGTAGGTTGGCGCGCAACCAATCGTGTAACTGCTCGATTCTTTCTGGCATCAAAGGAGGGTTCCGTAAGGCGCGTGTTATTTAATCTTTTTGCGCTAAAGTTAGGCGTAATCCAAGCATCCTAATCAAAAAGTTAAATGACATCAAAGGTGCCAGAGTTTATCATTCAAGAAGTTCCTATCCCCCTCTTAATTGCCCTGAATCTGTTCGAGGTTTTGCATGTGCCGTAAGTTGAAGCAGTGTTGCTTCTTGATGCCGCTAACGCTGTTGGCATGCTCGGTAGCATTTGCGGAAACGCGCGGAGAAACTGAGCCTGCAGGTGCATGCAGAAAGCCTGAGCTTCCCGTTCTTTATAAGTCTTCTCCCAGCGATCAGGCGGAAACCTTAGATATTGATCCAACCGTCACGGTGCATGCCAATTCTGTTGAATATCGCGAGAACAATCGATTGGAGCTAGAGGGCCAAGTTGAGATCAGCAAACAGGGGTATTACGCACGCAGTGATACGGCGGTTATTGACCAGTCTAAGAACGAGGCTGCACTTGAGGGGCATATTGTCATTCAAGGTCCGCAAATGCATATGACGAGCGACTCGGCAGAAGTCAATTTGACGGAAGGCAGTGCAACGCTGCACAACGCTGATTTTATTGAGCCCGAGACAGGCCTGCGTGGTCGCGCTGAGATGATTGATCAGCAGGATGAGTTGCATCTAACGATACGCGAGGGAACTTTTACAACGTGTCAGGAAGAAGTGCCGGATTGGTCGTTTAGTGCCTCTGAGATTGAGTTAGACCAAGAAGAAGGCGTCGGTTCAGCGAGTCATGCGCGATTCAATATTCTTGACGTGCCCGTGCTCTACGTGCCGTGGTTTACCTTTCCGATTGACGATCGTCGAAAGTCTGGTTTTTTGTATCCGACGATCGGAACGTCCAATGTTGACTCTGGCCTCTACGTGTCGACTCCCTATTATCTGAATCTTGCACCGAATTATGATGCAACGATTACGCCCAACTGGATTGGGGGGCGAGGCGCGTATGAAGAAGTCGAGTTTCGTTACATGGGCGATATCCATCAATCCCGAGTATCGGGTGGCTATATCGATGAGGATAAGGCCTATAAGAGCGAACAGATTGATCTCGGTAATGTTGACGAGAACGGCCAGCGCTGGGGCTTCAATATTGAGCAGGACTGGAAGCTTGATACCTTGTACACCGACACCATCGGTTACTTGAATTACACGCAGATTAGTGATGATGATTATCTCGACGATTTAGATCAAGGCTTGCAGGTAGCGAGTAAGGACATGCTTGATCGCCGCTTCTCTGTCCGGCATATCGGTGAGCGCTATCAGTTTGAGGCGTTGTTTCAACAATATAAATCTTTGAGTTCGAGCACGCTGCCATCTGAGCAGTCGTATCAGCGTTTGCCTGAGTTAAACCTCTCTATTTTTCAGCCGTATAAAACGCTCGATTTAGATTGGGATAGCCAATACGTTTATTTTTATCGTGATCAAGATCAATTGGTTGGAGATGAGCTTGTTCGCGGATCCCGGGCTCGGCATCGGCCGACTGTGTCCGTCCCTTGGCGCAATAGTTTTGCTCATGCAAAACCGAGCGTGAGTGTTGATCACACGGATTACTATTTAGAGGACTGGTCACAAACTGATAAGCATGCAGGCAGAACCATTCCGGTGTTTGAATTTGATGCAGGAATGGCGTTCGATCGAACGCCAACCCTTTTGCCAGAAAGCTACACGAATAGTCTCGAGCCTCGGCTTTACTATGTTTATAGCGATTATGTGGATCAAAGTGATTTGCCCAATTTTGATTCGTCTATCCCGAGTTTTAATTACGATAATTTGTTTCGTGCAAACCGTTTTACCGGGGGAGACCGAATTAGTGATGAAAACCGCCTCACTTTGAGTGTGACAAGTCGCTATACCGATTGGGATAGAGGGCTCGACGTCGTCAGCCTGAGCCTGGGACAAGTTAGCCAGTTTGAGAGGCGAAAAGTAACGTCAGGCCAGAATCAATCTATATTGGATGGCGAGTCGATGCTCGCCTCTGAAGTAACCGTTCGGCCAGATCATTTGTGGACCCTGCGATTCTCCAATTTGTGGGATGCGAGCAAGAATGAAACCGAAGAGAGTGTGAGCAGCGTTTCTTATCAGAGCCCGAATAATCAAAGCGTTGTTAATATGGCCCATCGCTTTCGTCGTGGTGAGATTGAACAAAGCGATGCGTCTGTCATCTATCCCATGAGTTCGGAGTTCAGTGTGTTAGGGCAGTGGCGCTATGCGTTAGATGAGAATCGCACAATTGGTACTTTGGCGGGCATAGAGTACACAAGCTGCTGCTGGCGAATTCAAATGCTTGGTCAGCGCTATTTGACCGATACCAGCGAGATGGACAACGGTATTCTTTTCCGCTTCCAGTTGCGCGGCCTAGGCGGGTTTGGAGTAAACGATTCGAAGATGGATAGTCTGATTCCTGGCTACCAGCGTCGAGAAGAAGAAATTAATTAAGGTAATGATCATGTTTCAGAAGCGGATGACGGCTTCCGTTAAATCTTTTGTATTGGTACTGCTTGTTTTGATGCAGTTTGCCGGAACGGTGCGTGCGGCAGAATCTGTGTTGCTCGATCGCGTTATTGCGATTGTGAATGATGACATTGTCATGGAGTCTGAACTGCAGCATCGTCTGCGTCAGATTTCTGGGCGTTTGATGCAACAAGGGACGCGCCTCCCACCACAAGCCGTGATGAATCAACGTGTTCTCGAACAGCTAATTTTAGAAAGTATTCAGCTCCAGCTTGCCCAGCGAGCAGGTATTCGCATTAGTGATACTCAGCTTAACGAAACGCTGGTAAATATTGCGAAATCAAATGGCATGACATTGCAGCAATTTCAACAGCAGCTTGCGTCTGAGGGTGAAACGTACGCTGCTGCTCGGGAGCAGATTCGTCGGGAGATGATCGTTACGCGAATTCAACAGCGAGAAGTCGATCGCCGTGTTCGTGTATCGGAACAAGAGATTAACAACTTTCTTGATTCGCGCGAGGGACGAGAGCGTTCAGGCGTCGAATACTATTTAGGGCACATTCTGATTTCGGTGCCTGAGAATCCAAAGCCGGAACAAGAAGAAGCGGCCTTGCAAAGAGCTGAAGATGTTCTCAAAGAGCTGAAAGAGGGTGCGGACTTCCAACAAATGGCCGTAGCTCGGTCAGACGGTCGGCAAGCTTTAAATGGCGGTGTGATTGGGTGGCGTAAAGAGAATGAATTGCCATCAATAGCATCGGATGTTTTGCCTAATCTCGAGAAGGGTGAACCTTCTGAGCTGATCCGCTCAACGAGTGGCTACCATATTATTACAGCATTAGATAAGCGTGGAGGCTCGGAGCAGTGGGTGAAGCAGCGTCGAGCGCGCCATATTCTGATTGCGCCCAGCGAAATTCGCAGCGATCGTCAGGCCAAAGAGATCATCGACAAACTGTATGACCGAGTGAGTAATGGCGATGACTTTGCTGAGCTCGCACGTTCCAATTCCGATGACCCCGTTTCTGCCATTGATGGAGGCGATTTGGACTGGGTAAGTCCTGGTCAAATGGTTCCTGAGTTTGAAGAGGTAATGGCGCAAACACCGGCTGGAGAGACCAGTAAGCCATTTCGTTCGCCTTATGGCTGGCACATTTTGCAAGTACTGGAAGAGCGTGATCAAGACATTGGTGCGATGGTTCAGGCAAATCAAGCGAGACAACTTATTTATCGCCGCAAGTTTGAAGAAGAACTCGTGCTTTGGTTGCAAGAGCTTAAGTCTGAGGCCTTTATTGAAGTAAAGGACGAGAAGTACCAAGTTGAGGAGGCGAGTTAATTGGCTACGCCAAAACCGCTCGCAATTACACCAGGCGAACCTTCGGGGATTGGGCCAGACCTTGCGCTCATGCTGGCTCAGCAATCTTGGCCAATACCCTTGGTTTTTATTGCAGACCGAGACCTTCTAGCGCAGCGGGCTGATGAACTAGGGCTTCCTTTTAAGGCGTTTGAGTACCCTTGTTCTATCGACAGAGAGCTAAGTCGGGGCGAAGCATATGTTTACAATGTGCCGCTTAAAGAGCCGGTTCAAGCCGGCGCTCTCAACCCAGAGAATGCCCAGTATGTGCTCGATACCTTAGATGTCGCGATTGATGGAACTCTGAACGAGATGTTCTCTGCCATTGTGACAGGGCCTGTTCATAAAGGTGTTATTAATGATGCGGGCGTACCTTTCTCCGGTCATACCGAGTATTTGCAAGATAAGTGTGGGGTGGAAAGAGTTGTGATGATGCTTGCAAATGGTCGCATGAAAGTAGCGCTTGCAAGCACTCACTTACCTTTAAAGGACGTTTCTGCTGCAATTACTTATGACGCATTGAAGCAGGTTATCGATATTCTTATTGCCGATATGCGGCAGAAGTTTGCGGTAAATGCACCTCGGGTTCTGGTTGCTGGCTTGAATCCGCATGCAGGAGAAGGTGGCCACATGGGACGAGAAGAGATCGATGTGATTGAGCCGGTAATGTCGGAATATCTCGGTCAGGACGTGTCGCTGGTTGGGCCGTTGCCTGCCGATACGCTGTTTACCCCCAAGTATCTGGATACCGCTGATGCGGTACTCGCCATGTATCATGATCAAGGGCTGCCGGTGCTGAAATATGCGGGCTTTGGTGAGTCGGTGAACATTACGCTTGGTCTACCCATTATTCGCACATCCGTCGATCATGGTACGGCTCTTGATCTTGCGGGTTCCGGCAATATTGACGCCGGGAGCTTTAAGGCGGCTGTTAATATGGCTGTTGAGATGGTGAGCGCGAAGGCGTGATCTAACTCTGATCTTAGACAGGTCTAGAGCAGGCGGCTGTTATTCTCGGCATTCTATTCTAAAGTTCAATACGATTATTTTTATAGGCTTCTAACATGGCTAAGAGCAGGAAATCAGCAGGTCATCAGGCGCGTAAGCGCTTTGGGCAGAACTTTTTAAGTGATGATGCTGTGATTGCGCGCATTGTAAGTGGTATTAATCCGCGTCATGGCGACCGTATGGTTGAAATCGGGCCAGGCCTAGGGGCGTTGACAGAACACTTGTTGGATGGCCTTGATGGAAAGCTTCAAGTGGTGGAATTGGATCGGGATTTGATTCCCGTTCTACGCACGAAGTTTTTTAATTATCCCGACTTTGAGATTCACGAAGCAGACGCGCTCAAGTTCGACTTTAATGCGCTTGCCGATGAAGAGCACCCTTTGCGGGTTGTGGGTAATCTGCCGTACAACATCTCTACACCGCTCATCTTTCATTTGCTTAGCAACATCACGCATTTGAAGGACATGCACTTTATGCTGCAAAAAGAGGTCGTAGAACGGATGGCGGCGGTTCCGGGGCAGTCTCTTTATGGCCGACTGGGCATTATGACTCAGTACCATTGCCGTGTTCAGCCCCTGTTTATTGTTGGGCCAGAGGCATTTGAACCTGCTCCAAAAGTGGAATCTGCGATTGTTCGCCTGACGCCACACACTGAATTGCCGCACCCCGTTGAATCGATTGATCGACTGCAAGCGATTGTTAAGACCGCGTTTACGAAAAGAAGAAAGACACTTCGCAATGCCTTGGCAGGAGTGATTGAGCTAGAGGCGCTGGATGAGCTGAATATCGACCCAGGCTTGAGACCGGAAAATCTAAGCCTTGGTCAATATGCTGCGCTTGCGAACTGGAAGCCTTCTTAGCCTTTCATCATGCCAGCCATCCCGGTAACTTCATCGGGGTGGTCAACGAGAGGAGCTAATGCGGCCATCGCGGTTTCTTCCGATATGCCAAAGTACTCAAAGGTTTCATGGGGAGGCGTATTGATTGTCTGAGGAATTACTCCGAGCTTTCCGAGCATGTATTGAGTGAGATGCAACACCTTCGGGTATTGGCAAAATTCGCCTTCATACGCCGGATTTTTTTGATGCCGAATCGCCGCAACTACCTGATCAGGTAGAGACCATACATTCATCAAAATGGCACCAACCTGCTCGCCTGTCAGTTCGAGACAGTGTGCTTCAATTAGAGAGGAGTCAACGTGCGGATTGGCCTCTCGATAGCGACAAATCAGCGAGTGATGCGGCGGGAATACGTGCGCTAGGACTAGATAACCAAAGTTATGCAACAACCCTGAGAGATAGGCCATACCGAAGCTTGGGCGGTAGGCCGGTTCGATTTTGCTGATCAATGCGGTTGTTCCCAATGCCATCCACAATGCTTTTTGCCAGTAGGGGGTGAATCCCTCGGGTTCGTTCTCTGGAAGATTTAGCGTTTTTCCAAGCGATAAGCCCATCGACAGGTTCATAACCAAGTCAAAACCGAGAACGCGAATAATGGCATCATGCACCGACTTAATATTACCTGGTGCGCTGTAGAACGAACTCGAAGCCCAGCTAACGACTTGCGCGGCGAGGCTCGGGTCTTTCTCTACAATGGTAGAGAGTTCTTCACTGCTCGCGTCTGGGTCTGCGCGCAAACGAATTATATCTTGTGCGCTTTGAGGAAGTGGCGGAAGCTCTAAGGTATCTTCTATGCGCTGCTTGATTCTTAGCGACGTAAATTTCTCAATTGCCTGCACGATCTCTTCACGGTCTTTCTCCGCTTCGTCATGCCGCTTTATGTCTGAAATCAGACGCGTAAAGGAATTCTGTTGGCCCTTAACCAGCATGTCGTTGAGCAGGCTACGCTTTATTTTTAATAACTGGTCCGGTTCGCCGACATCGAGGAATGCATACTCAGAGTTGTTCTCTGTAAGGGAGCTATCAACAATGGGAGGGATGCCTGTAATATCCGGAATAGCGGGTATCGCACGCAGCTCATATTGATCGAGTAGGCCTTGTAGATCACTTTGCTTGATGACTTTGAGCTCTCGGCCCATGACACGATTTAAGGTGTCGATGTTTACAATGCGGTCTGCGGGATAGACTACCTGAGCTCGGCCCAATGCGTCAGACATCAGGACAAGGCAAACACGCTCTTCGTCTTTGACGCCTGCGCGACGAACTAGCTCTGGTGTTTCATAATCACTGCGATCTGAAAATTGCGCGATAGATTGGGTAATAATTGCTGGAATGCTCATGGTATTGCGTGCTGCTCCTTGACCTGATGCTGATAGACGAATAGTCCAAGTTGACTCGTCTATATTGAGTGTAGATCAAGAACGCGGTGACGCGAGCTTATCAATATCGCGGGACAGAAAATACAGAAACAAAAAAGGCGCGTCGATGACGCGCCTTTAGAAAAGCCTGATCTCTAACTAGTTCCAGAAGTACATCTGTGACAGATAATCTTGCAGAGCCTGCACATTTTGCTCTTCTTGTTCGTTGTGTGGTACAAAAATTTCCATAGCGATTTCTCCAATATTGTCGCAAGGTGAATTTAACCTCTGGAATGAAATACTACGCACAATAGACCTGTTGTTCTTGACTTGAAGCACCAAGTTATTGACGATTTGTATCAACCTTTAACAATAAGAGCACATTGATGCCTCCTTCCGACAGTCCGCAACAAAACGCACCAAAGACCGCGTTTTACAGTGCGCAGGCGCATACCTGCAAGATCTTGTGCGACTACCTTATCCGCAAGGGTTATGAAGCGTCGAAGTTGAGTGACGTCCTTGACTTGAAGCTCGATGACCTAGATACCGAAGAAGCCCGAGTGAATCTCGATCGCTATTATGCGCTTTGGCGCGAGGCCGTTGAATACACGGGCAAGCCTGACCTTGCGCTTCGATTGGCAGCGAGAAATGTCATGGAAGGTATGGGATTGGTGGGACATGTCTTCTTCAACTGTAAGACGCTGAAACAGGCGCTTGAGCATTACCAACGTTACTACCAACTGGTCAATCAAAGTATCGAGATAAACATACTTGAGCGCGGTGATGAGGCCGATATTCAATACTCCGTCAAAGACGGGTTTGAGTATTGTCGCTACGAGATGGAATATAGTCTGACCATCGCGGCGCATAGGGCAAAGCGCTTGCTTCAAAGCGGCCTTGATATGCGTTACGTCGCCTTTGCTCATGCCGAACCGGATTATCCGGAGGAATACGAGAAAATGTTTCGTTGCCCAATTAAGTTTGGTCAAAGCCATTCCGAAATCGCGTTTGATGCACATTATCTTGCCTATAAAATGCCGCGAAACAGCCCTTCGCTCTATAAAGTACTTACCGCGCACTTAGATCGCTTACTTAGTTCGTTGGGGAAGGGCGCTTCGGTAGCGAGCAAAGTTGAAGCAATTGTGAGCAAAAAGATTTCAGATGCCGAGCTAGATGCGGACTACGTTGCTTCTCGGCTTAATATGAGCCGAAATACGCTCTACAGAAAGCTCAAAAAAGAGGGCGTTGCGTATCAGGATATTGTGGATGGCGTTCGTGCTGATTACGCCATTCAGCATTTGAAATCAGGAGAATACAGCATCACCGAGCTGACGTTTATTCTCGGTTTCTCAGAGGTTAGTGCTTTCAGTCGCGCTTTTAAGCGCTGGACAGGGCAAACGCCGAATTCTTACGTGAAAGGTGACGCGTCTCAGGGTTAAAGCCGGCGCCGGGTTTAGGTGGTTTTTCGAGCAAAAAAGAGGGACGAAAGTCAAAAGCGATGTCCCTCGTTTGCGCGTTTTATCCTGTTGTTTTGAGCAGCTTGCGCGCGGTCTCAGCAAGGTCTGCGGGGTAAACAATGGTTTTCGCGTTAGGAGACGCGGCAAGACCCTCCATGCTATTAATGTACTTTTCACCCAATAAGAACATGGCAGACATGTTTTTATCACCCAAGGAGTTGGTGACCAGCTCAATGGCCTCTTTTTGGGCATTTGCAAGAACGATTGCGGCTTCGGCATCCCGTTTTGATGCCTCCAAACGACCTTCCGCTTCTAGAATTTGCGCATCACGCTGTCCTTCTGCTTCGGTAACGGTCGCTCGCCGAGAGCGCTCAGCAGACGCTTGAGCTTCCATCGCTTCCTGCATGGTGACGCTAGGCGATATATCCTGGATCTCGACTGTCTTTAGATTGATACCCCACTCTCCTATCTGTTCAGAGAGGCTGGCGGAGAGCTTCGCTTTGATCTCGTCGCGCGATGACAAGGTTTGGTCTAGGGCCATCTCACCGATGATTGAACGGAGCGTTGTTTGGACGAGGTTTTGAATCGCGAACTCGTAATTCTCAACGCCGTAGACCGTTTTGCGCGGCTCCATAATCGCAATGTACGCGACGGCATTGGCACCGATTACCGCGTTATCACTCGTAATCACTTCTTGTTTGGGAATCTCTAAAACGATGTCTTTGGTTGTTAACGTGTATCGCGCTACGTCAATAAATGGCACGATAAAACTCAAGCCTGGGGTGAGTGTACTTTGGTATTTGCCAAGTCGCTCGACGACGACTTGCATGCCTTGCGGCACCATCACAATGCTTTTGAAAATAGCAACGAGGACGATCGCGGCGATTAAGCCTGCGAGAATAAGACTGGTCATATCAAAGCTTCCTTTTTCTTTTCTACGATTAACAAGTGGTTTTCTTCAACGGAGACTATGCGAACGGTATCGCCCAATTTTAACGCTTGATCGCAGCGGTAGTCCCAAATCTCTTTGCCTTCCACTGGGATATTAAAGCGAAGCTTACCCGGTTGGCTGGCTTCGGTATTAAACGTGACATAGCCGAGTTGCGTATTCATGGCGGTTTGCAGGTCATGGCTTGTGGATTGATCGCCAATTTTCGGTTTAACGACCTTAAACCAAACGATGACATCAACTGCGCTCAGGCCGGCAAAAATAAGAACTTCCTGATAGGTTGCAAGTTCAACCAAGTAGGCGATGCCACCTGTAAATACGGCGGCGAGTCCAATCAGTAAAAACACGAAGCTTGGAACGAAAAATTCGACAAGGCTTAGCAGAAGGCCAATTGCTGCCCAGTGCCATGGCTCAAGTTCTATCATTAGGTCATCCTTTACGGTGGATAAAGCGAGAAGTTTTACAATAACGAAGAA
>NZ_LWFT01000189.1:0-1166 GCF_001635105.1 Oleiphilus sp. HI0079 | reverse complement strand
GCGGCCTACACAAAGTAAATCGTGACGTTTAAAAAGGGCCTAAGGGCCCTTTTTTATTGCCTACAAAAAGACGTAAACTCGTCAAGCATGACGCCCGCGATCAATCTACTCAACAAGCAGAAGATTTCTCATACCGTGCATGCCTACGAGCATGATCCAAACCATGGTGCCTACGGTTTGGAAGCGGCAGAAAAGCTCGGTTTTAATCCAGAGAAAGTGTTTAAAACACTCATCATCGAGCTAGACGCTAGCAAGTTGGCATGCGTCATCATCCCTGTTGCAGAAAGCCTCAATCTTAAAAGTGCCGCAAAAGCACTGGGCGCGAAGAAGGCAAGCATGGCCAAAGTCGAAGACGCTGAGCGCTCGACGGGCTATATCAAGGGTGGTGTTAGCCCGTTCGGACAGAAAAAACGATTACCGACGATTGTCGATGCCTCCGCAGAGCACCTAGAAACCTTGCTAGTGAGCGGCGGCCGAAGAGGCCTGGATATTGAAGTCCGCACTGAAGACTTATTGAAAATTCTCAGAGCGAAACTCATCAAGGTGCGCGCTTAGCACATTTCGATTTTTAGGGCTCGAAACGATATAAGTTGCCCAAATCGGTCAGAAAGTACATCCACTGATCGGGCCCAAGTACCGTATCGCGAACCCGTTCGTCAAGACTTTCGAACAGTCGCTGTTCTGCCGTCACTCTCGTCATTGATGCATCTAGCACAAGCACATTTACGTGACGCAACTTCAGCGCACCAGCATAAAGCTTGTTCCCAAACATACTCAAGCTGCTTGGCGCGATGGAAGGCACATAGTACTTGACCGGTTGCTCCATGCCTTCACGATGCGTACCTTCTCCAACGTCTATGGGGCCCCAATACTCTTTACCATACGAGATAACGGGCCAACCATAATTCGCGCCACGCTGAATGATATTGACCTCATCACCACCTCTCGGCCCATGCTCTATTGACCAAAGAACATCGGTTTCCAGGTCATAATGCATGCCTTGCGGGTTTCGGTTGCCATATGCCCAGATCTCGGGCTGCGCGCCTTTTACAGCGTAAAACGGGTTATCTTCAGGAATACGCCCGTCATCATGCAATCGAAGTATTTTACCCGCATGACTCGAAAGCTCCTGAGCCCATTCGCGCTCGCCTCGATCACCAGAGCTA
>NZ_LWFT01000188.1:0-327 GCF_001635105.1 Oleiphilus sp. HI0079 | reverse complement strand
CCGTTTCACCGCGTTTTCTCGGCAAAAGAACCTTTTCCTGATGCGTTGACATTTTTCCGTAATATTTTAATGCAGGGGGATGTTTCGCCCATAGCTCCCATGCATCCTTGAAAACAGAAATCTCATCATGAATCGTTTTGCGCTCATAAGGGTACTCTTTACCATATGTAGCAAGAAGACGCGCCTCAAACCGTTCCAATGCTTTTTGCTGTTCAAGATTAGTGGGATCAAAGCGGTCTGCATGTGCATTATCAATCATATTTTTCACGCCATATCGAACCGCTATAACAAATGCCGCATGCAATGCTCGCTTAAGTGCAGGCTTCG
>NZ_LWFT01000187.1:0-1216 GCF_001635105.1 Oleiphilus sp. HI0079 | reverse complement strand
TCTTCTCTGAACTGTGCATGCAGCGCTCTCAAAGCTGGCCGAGACTTGGCGATCAACACCGCCCCTGACGTATCACGGTCAAGACGATGCACCAACTCCAAAAACTGGTGATCAGGATAGCGGGTTCTTAATGCCTCGATCAGCCCGATATTGACGCCACTGCCGCCATGCACCGCCAGCCCAGAAGGCTTGTTAATCACCAACAACTGATCATTTTCAAATAAAACAGAACGATCCAACAATGCGCCAAGCGAGTCACTAACCTTAATTTCTCCCTTATTCGAATTCGTTGTCATCATTGGAGGTACACGAACAAGATCACCAACCGCGAGCTTTGTCTCGGGCTTACAGCGCTTTTTATTGATTCTTACATCGCCCTTTCTAATGACTTTGTATATCTTGGATTTGGGAACCCCTTTACAGACACTCAGCAAATAGTTGTCGACGCGTTGCTGAGCGTTTTTCTCGCTTATGGTCACCAACTGGACGCCATGCCCTAAGGGCTTATCTTGATTAGCTTCTGATGTTTTTTTCTGTTGTGCTGACACCCACACCTCTAAGTCGTTGCTCGACTATCTAAATACTGCTATATTCGCGTCTGCGGTGACGCCCGTCACAAAAGGGGGCTTCGTCATCTTAAATTGAAAGATACCGCATGACACACTCTACGCTCGAAAACATGCGACCTCGATTAGGAGACAGCAAGAACGACGAGTATAGCGGTTTTAGTGTTGATGCCCAAAAGCGCATTGAACAAAATCGCCCAGCGTAGTGTAGTGAAGTTTTTTACAGTGGCGTGAACGCACAGTCTTCCTCGCAACGAGCTACCGAAATTAGGTTTCGATCGAGTTGAACTAGCCTCACCACTTAAAAAAGGAACGCTGGGATGAGCAGTAATACTCTCCCGAGCGATTGGATAAATACGCTGAGCAGCGTAGAGCAAAAGATTAATAGCATTATGTCTTTTTGTATCGCGAGTAGTGAGCGACAAGACGTGATGAAAACGCAGGCCGACACCGTGAGTCCAAAAGACCCGCGCTGTAAAGAGACCATAAGACCTCGTGTTTAAGACTGGGAATGTTAAGTTAAGTCACTTTGAACAGCAGAGATCTTAGTACTGCTGCCTTTACAGACACTGACTACAAGCAGAATTACGCCCAAAATCTAATTTGCCCTCCTGTTACAGCGCCATCTGGACGTTGTGAATGAAAAGAAT
>NZ_LWFT01000186.1:0-1406 GCF_001635105.1 Oleiphilus sp. HI0079 | reverse complement strand
GGCGACATGGGTTACCAATTGTCGCCGCCTATGGTCGCTATGATGAATAACGAAAAGTGGGCGGTCATCTTTGGCAACGGTCACTCCTCAGATTCTGGCTATGCAAAGCTGTTCATTTTGTTTGTGGAGGAAGGACTTGATGGAACTTGGACGCTTGGTAGCGACTATCTGAAAATTGACACTGGGGCGGGGGATTCTGTTAACAAGAATGGGCTCTCAGGCGTTACTTTGGCAGACATCGATGGCGATTATGTAGTAGATAGAATCTACGGCGGTGACTTGTACGGAAACATGTGGGCGTTCGATGTATCAGACTCCAGGACTAATCGATGGGGTATTGCGCATAAACAAGGTTCGACAACGCAACCATTGTTTAAGGCGACCGATGCTTCGGGCAATCAACAACCTATTACTGGTGCGCCAAGTATTGCTTTGAATACAGCCCAAGCCACCGGTAGTAATGATCCGAATATTTTGGTGACCTTCGGTACAGGGCAGTATTTGTCGACCGGTGATGAGACAGATCTTTCAGTGCAAAGTTACTACACCGTTTGGGATGTAAGCGAAGGTAATCGGGATCGAACTCATCTAGCTGTTCGAGAGCTGGAAGATACCGATGGCGGCGCTTCTCGTGGTGTTAAAACAAGCGCGACGGCCATCGACTGGCAGGAGGATTATGGTTGGTACTTTGATTTTATGACAGACGACACCCAAGAAGGTGAGCGAATGATCAACAGACCTTTGATCGCGGATGATGCAGATCTTGGCCCTGTCGCTATTTTTGCTTCAATGATTCCAAGTGATTCTGAATGCGCAGGAGGCGGTACTAGCATACTTTATACGGTGCCGATGCTGACAGGCTTAAACCCTGATAAGCCAATTCTAGATATCGATGGGATTGGTGTCAGACAGGGAACCTTGTTGAATCAGCCAAACCGATTGAGTGACCTGCTCTATGGTTCGAAGTCTGAATCGACAGGATTAGACGGAAGTAATATCTCGATCACGGATACGAATCTGGATACCAACTCCGCCCGAACAGGTCGTTTGGGTTGGAACGAGTTGGTTAATGACTAAACGAGGTAAATAACAAATGCTACTAATGCAAAAACAGAAAGGTTTTACCTTGATAGAGCTGATGATCGTTGTTGCGATTATAGGTATTCTCGCTTCGATAGCCTACCCCGGCTATCAAGAGTCGGTCGCTAAGACGCGTCGAGCTAATGCGCAGGGCGAAATGCTTGCCTTATCTTCGGCGCTAGAACGACGTTATTCAGAGGTTAATCATTATTCTGATGCGGCTGCTGCAGGTGCTGATACCGGAGCGCCTGATGCATCTTTATACATAATTGAACCTGAAGTAGTGCAGTTCTATACCATTACGATTTCAGAGACAGATGGAGGCG
>NZ_LWFT01000185.1:0-2801 GCF_001635105.1 Oleiphilus sp. HI0079 | reverse complement strand
TTATTGACCGCCTCTTTTACTGTCATCACGGCTTGCCAGAATTCACGACCCTGAGTCTCATCATCACTGAGTACGGCAAGATCGTCATACCATGTTGCCAAGAAAACGCTATCTTCTCGCTCTCCTTTCGCCGGCTGAGGCATGAACGCCCAGATCTCGTCTGCGGTAAAGCTAAGTATTGGCGCCATCCAACGCGTCATCGCTTCTAGAATGTGGTACATCGCTGTCTGACAAGAACGGCGAGCTAGGCTCTCGGCTTGCGTTGTGTACTGACGATCCTTGATGATATCGAGATAAAAACCACCGAGTTCACCAACACAGAACTGCACCATCTTTTGAAATACTTCCAAAAAGTTGTAATTCTCATAAGCAGACTGGAGTTCACCTTGCAGTTGAGATGCCTGATCAACAGCCCAGCGATCTAAGGCAATCATCTCGTTATTCGGAACAAGATCTGTTTTTGGATCAAAACCATTGATATTACTAAGCAAGAAACGCGCGGTGTTTCGGATACGGCGATAAGAATCTGCGGTACGTTTGAGAATCTCGTCAGAAACAGTCATCTCGCCGCTGTAATCTGTTGCCGCCACCCAAAGTCGCAGTATGTCAGCACCAAGCTTGTTCATCACTTCTTGTGGCGCAACAACGTTACCAATCGACTTAGACATCTTGCGGCCCTCACCATCAACAGTGAAGCCATGCGTCAATACTTGCTTGTAGGGTGCAGCACCATTAATTGCGATACCCGTTTTAAGCGATGACTGGAACCAGCCACGATGCTGATCTGAACCTTCCAAGTATAAATCTGCAGGGTATTGACCAAGCTCCTCGCGCTGACGAAGAACTGCCGCGTGCGTAACGCCAGAATCAAACCAGACGTCCAAGGTATCGGTTACCTTACTCCAGTTATCTGCATCGTCACCCAACAGCTCGGTCGCATCTAGATCAAACCAGGCATCCATCCCTTTGCCTTCGACTTTTTGCGCCACCTGCTCTATCAGCTCGGACGTATTTGGATGCAACTCTTGAGTCTCTTTATGGACGAACAAAGCAATCGGCACACCCCATGTGCGCTGACGAGAAATACACCAATCGGGGCTCTGTTCAAGCATGCCCTCTATTCGTTGCTGTCCCCATGCAGGAATCCACTTAACGCCTTTGACTGCATCCATCGCAGCATCTTTGAGACCATTCTCATTCATGCTCACAAACCACTGAGGTGTTGCGCGGAAGATCAATGGCGTTTTAGTGCGCCAGCAATGCGGATAACTGTGCGTAAACACTTTCTTTAAAACCAGCTTGCCTTGCGCTTCAAGTGCTTCAAGCACCGGAGCATCCACTTTGTATACATGCTGACCCGCAAACATCGGTACGTTGTCACGGAACACACCGTTATCATCAACGTAGTTAAGTGTCTTCAAGCCGTATTTGTTGCCGACGTTAAAGTCATCCACACCATGATCAGGTGCAGTATGAACAGCACCAGTACCCGCCTCTGTGGTCACATGATCGCCAACTAATACAGGTAATTGCTTGTCACGGTAGAAGGGGTGAGTCAGTAATTGACCTTCAAGTTCGGTTCCTTTCGCAGAGCCCAGCACTTCATAATTCTCAATGCCATAGCGTTCCATTGCGCTATCAACAAGCGCTTGCGCGAGAATTAGCATTTCCTGACCAAGCCCCAAATCGGCCTGAACAAGGGAATAATCAAGATCAGGATTGAGTGATACGGCCTGGCTTGAAGGAAGAGTCCATGCAGTTGTCGTCCAGATAACAACGGCAAGATTTTGCTGATTATCTTGAACGCCAAACTTGCCCAGCACAGCGTCACGATCAACCACATCATAACGCGCATCAATGGCCGTGCTTTGCTTATCTTGGTACTCCACTTCAGCCTCAGCGAGCGCAGAACCGCCAACGACACTCCAATAAACCGGCTTAAAGCCTTTGACTAGGTGGCCGTTTTCAATAATTTTGCCCAGCGCACGGATGATGTCCGCTTCAAATTTGAAATCCATGGTGAGATAAGGGTTTTCCCAGTCACCAAAAACGCCGAGGCGGATAAAGTCTTCTTTCTGCCCTGCTACTTGCTTTGCAGCATATTCGCGACAGGCTTTTCGGAATGCAGAAAACTCAACTTTAACGCCAGCTTTACCGATTTTCTTTTCAACGTTGTGCTCAATCGGAAGGCCGTGACAATCCCAACCGGGAACATATGGCGCGTCAAAGCCACTAATTGTCTTCGATTTGACGATAATGTCCTTCAGAATTTTGTTAACGGAGTGACCAATGTGAATACTGCCGTTCGCATACGGAGGGCCATCATGCAGAATAAACTTCTCAGCACCCTTTCTCGCTTCGCGAATTTTTGAATACAGTCCCTCTTCTTGCCAAGCTTTCAGCATTGCTGGCTCGCGTTGTGCCAAGTTACCGCGCATCGGAAACTCAGTATCGGGCAAATTCAAGGTGTGCTTATAATCACTCATAGTTTTATCACTTCATCTCAAACTAGCCTTAACGGCTGTCGTTGTTGTGCTGCAAACTCTCTCGCAACAAGATTATCTTTTTGTATTTGTTCGGCAAGCGCATCGACGCTTTCAAACCGTTGCTCTTCACGGATTTTTTTCTGCAGTTCGACTTGAACTCTGGCCCCATAAAGGTCGCCGGAAAAATCAAATAAGTGAACTTCAAGATTCGCTTCAAAGTCCCCGACGCTTGGTTTCTTGCCCACATTGGCAACGCCAAAGTAAGCGCCTTTATGGCGACCTGTCTGAACATCAACCTTAACAGCAAAAACACCT
>NZ_LWFT01000184.1:0-829 GCF_001635105.1 Oleiphilus sp. HI0079 | reverse complement strand
TCAAATCGCACCGATTTGTTCGCCAGATTGAAAACAAAGAGTTGTCTGCGGTCGATTCTCTAGAAGTACTTAAGGTGATGTCTGGCTTAAATCTTGGTCATGCGCGCGTCGATATTGGCAAGCTGGCTGTCGCGTTTAAAGAAAGAGCGGGCGGAGCGAGTTTGGAAGAGTTCCTTCGCGCTGAATTAGCTGACGTAGTTGGCAAGGGCTCAGATAGCGCTGGTCAGTCGCATGATGTGGTGCTTTACGGGTTTGGTCGTATTGGTCGTTTGCTTGCTCGTATACTTATCGAGAAGGCTGGTGGAGGTACNAATCTTCGCTTAAAGGCTATTGTCGTTCGCAAGGGTGGCGCTAGTAATGATCTTGAGAAGAGGGCAAGTTTGCTTCGCCGAGACTCAGTTCATGGTCCGTTCGAGGGCACTATTTCTGTTGATAATGACAAGAATCAGATTATCGCTAACGGTAATTGTATTCAGGTTATCTACTCTCCCGGCCCAGATCAGGTTGATTACACAGAGTATGGCATTAACGACGCTATCGTTATTGACAACACAGGTATTTGGAGAGATGAAGATGGTCTTGGTTTGCACCTTAAGTCAAAGGGTGTATCCAAAGTGTTGCTAACTGCTCCGGGCAAAGGTGATATCAAAAATATTGTTTATGGTATCAATAATTCTGCGATCGAAAGTTCAGACACCATTCTTTCTGCAGCGTCTTGTACTACAAATGCGATTACGCCCGTTTTGAAAGTGATTAACGACGAGTTTGGCATTAAGAACGGTCATGTTGAAACGGTGCATGCTTACACCAACGACCAAAACCTGATTGA
>NZ_LWFT01000183.1:0-1114 GCF_001635105.1 Oleiphilus sp. HI0079 | reverse complement strand
GGAAAGCGGCGAAAAAACGCTCACCGCAAAGACCGCGTTATGAAACATGTCACGACACATTTCACTACGCAGGTCGCTTCACATTTCACTTCACACTACATTTTCTCAACAGCAATCGCCATTGCCGTAGTGTGCTTAATAACTACTTCTCGACCAACATGCGACTCAAGCAGTTCTACGTCTGGACGCACAGCCTGAACAACAGTCGTTCCATCAGAGAACGTAAGGGTTGCGGTATGGCTTTCTAAATCCACAGCGCTTACCGTTGCGACAACTTCAACTACCTCAACGGCCATTGCGCCAGGCACTTCGCCTTCAGCCGCTACAGCCTCGGCAACAGCCACACTGTCTTCAGAATGCTCATCAACGTCGTTAACATAAACAACCTGCTCTTCGACATATTCAATGACGACCTTGTCGCCCTTGCTAACCTGATCAAAGTTTACAACCTCAGGCCCAACCGTAATAGTTCTGCGATTACCCTTGTCGTCTTCTAAGCTAACGGATCTTTTTTCGTAATCAATTTCAGCAACCATCGCTTCCATTTTGGCAACGCGAGTAGCTACACCGCCAGGCACACCATCCAAGGTAACAACCGTTTCATTGACCTTGCTATCCAATGGCGCCGTCGTGTCTTCCTTCGCTTGACCGCACCCTGCGATCAACGTCAAAGCCAATGCACTAGCACCAAGTGATGGAAGTGATGGAAGTGATTTAAGACTCTTTCTCATTGTTTTTCTCCAACTGATTATTTTCAACGTTGTTTTAAGGTCACGCACTAATAACGATGCGTCACCGAAAACAGGTACATCTCTCCATCAATATCAAACTTACCTACCGATTTGGAGAGATCTAAGTCTGCGTCAATATGGCGCACATTGAGGCCGATCCAAGTATCTTTCGTCACACCCAGATCAACGCCGACGCGCGCATACCAACCAATACCAAAATCATTATCGCTATTGCTTCCCTCTTCCGGGTCAACAGGGATGTCATCTTCGCTCTGTTCCAAGTCTTCGCTTTCTGCTCGAGCATAAACAAAAAGTGGTCCGGCACCGGCATAAAACCTCAAACGATCAGCAGGCTTAAACGAACCGTAGGCTCCCAGAAACGT